>NZ_JAPMTQ010000016.1:0-79584 GCF_026411515.1 Phenylobacterium sp. 58.2.17
AGATCTACACACCTTCCGGTTCGTCGGCAGCGTCAGATGTGTATAAGAGACAGGCTCAGATCGCGCTGCGCGAGCGTTGTCCGCGCCGCCTCGGCGGCGGCTTCGGCGACGATCAGCCGGTCAAGCTCGTTCATTCGTGAAATGTATAATATATACACTTTCTCGGCAACCGATACCTGACGGGTCGAGGCGCGGCGACCGCGCTCAGCCTTCGCTAAGGATGATCCGGCGCGCCTGATAAGGCGGGATGATCGCGGTGATGTGGGCGGCCCAGCGCAACCGGGCGTCGCGCCGGGTGGGGCCGGCGACGCTCTCGAGGTCGTAGAGTCCTGGCCCCGAGCCGCGCAAGAGGCGTTTGACCAGCACCTCGTCGGTGTCGGTCTCGACCACCACCACCTGGCCCAGCATGTCCGGGCTGGGCGAACTGCGCTGATCCTCGAAATAGATCAGCGCGCCGTCGTCGGCCAAACCGCGCATCGAATGTCCAGAAACCCTTAGCGCCACGGCTTTCTCCGTGCCGCCGGGCGGGATCGGAGCCAGCTCGCCGCTGCCCTGGCCGGTCGCCAGCAGGACATCGCCTTCCGGGTTGGCGCCGACGCGGCCGATGATCGGCGCGAGGCCTGCGACCCCGCTCGATCGCATCGGGCCGGCGGCGTCGTAGAGCCATTCCGGACGCACTCCGAAGGCGGCGGCGTATTCCTTGGCGCGGCGATAGGAGAAGGCGGCGTTGCCGTTCTCGTTGGATGAGTAGGTGTTCCGGTTCCAGCCGAAAGCCTCGGCGGCGGCTGCCGCCGTCTCGAAGCCGTTCTCGGTGCGGGCCAGCCGCAGGCGCTGGAAACGATCGTCCATGCGCGCCTTCTAGCCGAGCCTGTGTGTAAAATAAATACAGAATCCACTTGCTCGTTCACTGTATGTTCCATACATTTTCGCCATGGGACACGAAACGCAGCCGAGAGGCGCCCCTACGGGCCAAGAATATACAACCCTACGACAAACCGGGACGTCGCCGTCGCGCGCCATGGTAGAGCTCGGCGTTGCGCCAAGCGACGCGCGCAGGCTGGAGGCGCATTTTCGCGCGCGGCCGCAGTGGGGCGGGGACATGCAGGTTCCGCGCTTCGCCCGTCACGACCGGCACGTCGCCGACGTGATGGCGCAAGGGGGCTTCTGCGCCTTTTCCGAGCATCGGATCGGCAGGGACGGGGCGGCGGTGTGCCTGCCGCTGACGTGGCCGAAATGAGTGCGGCGATCAGCGACGTAGTGGCCAGCGCGCTGCGCACCCTGCCGCCCGAAACGCGGGGGCGGTTCCTGCGCGACCTGATGGCGACCGCCGCGGCGGGCCTGACGGCGCTCGAGGGCGAGCGCGCGTGCGGGGAAGCGGTCTATCGGCTGGCCGACGCGGTGGTCGGGGCCGGGCGACCTGAAGCAAAGCGGAGGCTGGGATGAGCCGAGCGGCGTATCTGGCGCGCCTTGAGCGCGAGCGTCTGATCCGGGTCGAACAGCAGGGCAGGGCGCGACTGGAAGCGCGCCGGGTCGCCGAGGGGGTGGCCGAGACGGTCGCCCTGTCGGAGGCGCGCGGCGCGCAGTTCGAGGCGCCGCCGGCGGCGCGCGGCGAGCGCCAGCGGCCCTATCGCCGCCTGGCCGGCCTGGACTGGCTGCTGCGCAAGGGGCGGCTGACCACGGCCCAGAAGGCGGCCGGCGAACGCTACGGCCGCTGCTATCGCGTGGCGCAGGGCGAGGTAGCGATCGCCTCGACGCTGGACATCAAGCCCGGCGGGGCGGCCGAGACGCCGCTGACCGCGGTGATCGCCCGCGCGGAGGCCAACGCCAGGGCCCGGGACGCGCTGAGCGCCTATCGCGACACGCTGCGCGGCCAGCCGTCGTTGGTCGCGGCGTGCGACATGATCTGCGGCGAGGAGCTGACCCCGCGTGAGGCGGCGTGCGGCGGCGACCGGGAGATCTATCGGCTGGAGGCGGTGCTGGAGGTGGCGCTGGACATGCTGGCAGCCAAGGGGATGGTGTAAGTTCCTATTTTGTTCTTGATTCCTGCGGGGATTTTGGTAAGCTTTAGATATCGGTCGTCATTGCGTCTGCAGCGCGCGACGGTTCGGCAAGGTCCCCGCCTCGGCTCCTCTCCTAGCGAGGCGCGAGGGGCCTGATTTCCAAGGTTTCAGAGACGGCCCGGCGCTTCGATGCGCGCCGACCCGCGCGCTCGCGTCGCAGACGGCGCGTCCCTCGGGTCCTCCCCTCCGACGAGGGATGTCGCCTGGCCGCTGACCTTTGGAGCCGACCACGCGCGTCCAGGCCCCCCGCGCCCGAGCACCGAGCCGCGCCTTGCGAGGCGGGCGGTCCGGGCGCGGGGGTGTTTGGAGCGCTGACCCGTGTAGCCCGACTGCCGAGTCTTCGCACGACCGGTTCCGGCCCCCGCATCGGGGCGGGCCGGCCGCCCGACATCGATCGCGGCCACGAGCGCCTTCGGGTGCCGGTGGCCAGCGACCGCACCCTCATCAGCAAACCAAGGTGGTGGAATGACCTATACCGTTTACGAGTACGACGCCGTGACCTGCGCGGGCGAACCGATCCAGCCGCCGACCGAGCGGCGCGTCGGCCAGGCGACGGGCGCAGCCGTGCAGCTGGGCGGCGAGACCATCTATGTCGCGATCGTCGCCGACGCCGACATGTACCTGCGCATCAGCGCGGCCGGCGATGCAGCCAGCGCCGCCGACCATAAGCTCCTGGCCGGCGAGACCTACGGCTTCCCCGTGAAGCGGCTGGCCCGTCCGTACATCTACGGGGTGGCCGCCTAAGATGCGTCTCGTCGAAAAACTTGTCGGCGGCGCCCCACGCGGGACGAGGGGCGTCCCCGAACTCGTGTCGGCCCCGCTGGTTTCCGGGCCGGCGACCGCAGGTGAGAGCCTCGCCGCCGATCCGGCCTCGTGGCTGAACACCCCCATCCTGTCGCGCGCGCGCCAGTGGTACGTCTCGGCGACCGGAACCGACGAAGGCGCCGCCATCGCCGGAGCGGTCGGGGCGACCCTGCTGCTCGACGGCCAGTTGGAAGGCCAGTTCATCCGGGTCGGCGAGATCGCGTCGAACGCGGTCGGCGCGAGCCTCGAGGCCCACAGCGCGTGGGTCGGCCCGATCGCCGCCGCGCTCTCGATCACGGGAACACCCGATCCCTACGCCTATGTCGGCCAGCCCTATTCGTTCACCCCCGCCCTGTCCGGCGGCCATGCGCCCTACAGCGTCGCGGCGATCGGATCGCTGCAGGACGACTTCGCCGTGGTCAACGCGACCACGGGCGAGTTCGCGGGCACGCCGACCGGGGCCTGGGTGATGAGCGGCCTGGTGCTGCGCGTCACCGACGCCGACGGTCTGATCAAGGACCTGGGACCGTTCGGGATCGAGGCCGTCAGCCTCGTCGAAAAGTGGCACAACTATTCGTTCCGGCACACGCTGGAAGGCCACGCAGATTGGGCGCCGGCCATCGTCGATCCAAGCGATGCGGACAACGTGACCACGCCGATCCTGTCGGCCGGCGTCGCCTATCCGACCACGGCCGCCGACGGCGTTCTGCAGTACGGTCGGTCCAAGGGCTCTGCGCCGAACGGTTCCAACATCGCCAAGGCCACGGCCGCCAACAATCCGCTGCTGGCGGGCTTCATGACGTGCTCGTCGGCCCAGGTGTACACGTTCGACGTGCCGTCGGCCGGTCCCTATCAGTTCCGGTTCGCGGCGGGTGCGGCCACGATCAACAGCTACGAACCGCACGTCATTCTCGACGGCAAGGCCGATCAGATCGACGACATCATCACGGGGTCGCTCCGTCTGTGGCAGGCGAGCACCGTGGTCAGCGCCGGCGCGTTCTGCGTGTCGCCGACGGACCGGGGCATCTGGGCCCTGTCGGCCGGCGGCGGCGGAACCAGCGGTACGGTCGCCCCCTCGGGAAGCGGTCCGACGTTTGCGGACGGCGGTCTCACCTGGACGCGCACGGCGATCACGGCCCTGGCGCTGATCAACAACAGCAACGGCTCAGGCTCCCAGGTCGTCGACCAGAACAACGCCGCCACGGCCGCGGCCTCCTGGCCCGCCCAGACCCCTCTGGAAGTGACGGTGACGGGTTCCAAGGGGAATGCGCTGTCGTTGTGGACCTTGGGGCTTGGGCGTCCGCGTCAGTTCGGATTCAGGCGCCTGACGGCCGCCCTGCAGGACATCGACCTCGTCGACGCCGGCGGCGTGAATCTCGGCCAGTCGCCGCAGGTCTACGCCGGCGAGCCCGGCGGCAATCCGATCCTGCGGCTGGCGGCGGCCACGGGTCGCTATCTGGTGAGCGCGTTTACGCTGGGCGGCGATCTGGCGCCCTACTTCAGCGTGCAGCAGTACGATGGGGCGCTCTGGCTGGTCTCCAACACCACCCGAATGCCCGACACCCTGGCCGGCGCGCGCAGCCTGACAATCACCCAGACCGATCCGGCCAGTTCGGGCAGCCCGCATACGACGACCTACGCCTGCAGCGTCATCTCCTCGCAAGGGCGTGACACGGGCGTCGGCGTCCTGGGCCGTGTTTCGACCCGCACCTGGCTGGAACGCAAGAAGGTCAAGGACAAGACCGACGGCATCTGGCTCGGCTATACGAGCGGAGCCTTCGCCAGCGACGTTCTGGTGACGGACGGGCCGGCGCTGGCGGCCGCGATGCAGGCCATCACGCCTGACGGCGTCAGCTGGTATCGCATTCGCCTGGGCGCCGGGACCTACACCGGCAACAGCGGCGGCGGCATCGACAAGGACTTCGGGACCGGGGGCCTGCTGATCGAGCCGAACGCGGGCGACGATCCGGAGTTCGACTTCGGCTTCCAGTCGCTGCGCATTCACGGGCTGCATGTGCGCGGCCTGAAGATGCCGTGCAACAAGCTCAAGACTGGCGTCTTCTTCCAGTGGCGCTTCGGCGACCCGGGCCCGACCGGGATCAATGGCGGCGGGCGTTTCAACAAGCTCGTGATCGAGGGCTGCCGCATCGGAATCAACTTCGGGACCGGCAACGCCGAGACCGAATGGGCCAGCAAGCACTCGTCGCTGTTCTACTGCTCGCACGGCCAGAGCGTGGCGATCATCAACAACGTGTTCGACGGGATGAGCACGGTCCACCTCGCCGAGGGCGTCCGCGCCATGAAGTTCTCCGGCAATTTCTACCGCCGCGTGAGCGGTGACATCTACGGCATCGGGCAATCGGCGAATTGGAACTCGACGATCGGTGTGTTCGCCGACAACGACGTCTGGGTCGAGGTTTCCGATGAGGCGGGCGACCGCGAGTTGGACTACCCGGGGATGACCAACGACGCCCACCAGGACCTGTGGCAGACCCGCACTTGGGCTCAGAACATGTCCAACTGGTGGCCGAACGCGCGTCCAGACGACCTGACCAGCGCCACTGCGCCGTACTGGGATGTCGGGAACCGCTGCCTCAACATGGAAGCGACCCCCCCGGCCGTCTACGAGGTCGTCGCGGTTGCGAGCAGCACGGCGATCACCGGCTCGTCGCCGGGGCCTAGCGGCTCCGGTTCAGCGATCATCGACGGCGACGTGACCTGGAAGCATGTGGCGGACTACGTCCACAATAACGACCTGCATCTGCTGATGGAGAACAACACCTTCAGCATCGACAACTCCATCTCCGGGATCGGCGGCCGGCAGTTCCTGATCGACAGCAACGGCTATCACGACAGCAAGACGAACGTGGTGGCGATCAACAACGTCTATGGCAGCCGCAGCTCGTACGGGATCGGCCTCGCCGAAGGGGCGATCTTCGCTGAGTTCAACACCTTCGCCGGTGCGAACAGGCTGAACGCTTCTACGGTGGTCAATTATCCGATCCTCCGTACGGAGAGTGGAGACGTCCACGCCTTGCACAACGTGGTTCAGCAGGCCTCGACTGCGGGGGCGGGCGCGCGGAAGGTCGTGCAGGACGAACTGGTGCTGAACTGGCGGTCCACCGCGGCGGCGCCGACCCGTCCGGGCGACAGGCTGACTGGGCCGTTCTCTCAGGACGGCGCCGGCCGATGGATCTATCCGACCCTGCTGTCGGACGGGTCGTACACCAAGCCGGCCTTCGTGGCGGCCATGCGTGGCTTGCTGGTCGCGACGAGCGGCGCCGCCGGGATCGTGACCTAGCGGCGGGCTGCGCGCGGGGGCCTCGACCGCCTCCGCGCGCAGGCTCTTCAAGGGCTTGAGGAAAGCGGCGTTCGCCGAAGCTTTCTTCGGCGTGTGGAGTTTCCGACATGACCATGTCCACCCAGCCCGCGCGGCGCGCGCGGGTCGTCGGGCGCTACAGCCCCGACCTGGCGCGCGGCATCTGCGCGCGCATCGCCAAGGGCGAGAGCCTGGCGGCCGTCTGCCGGGAGCGGGGCATGCCGCCGAGATCGACGGTGGACGCCTGGAAGACGTTCTATCCGGACTTCGGCGAGGCGTTCGCCGCGGCGCAGGCGGCGGCCGGCGGACCGGCGCGGGGCGGCCGCCCCAGCGGCTACAGCGTGAAGGCGGCGGCGGAACTGTGCCGCCGGCTGGGCGAGGGCGAAGCCCTGCACCTGATCTGCCGCGACCCGGAGATGCCCTCGCAGAGCGGCTTTTATCTCTGGCTGCATCGCTATCCGGAGTTCGCCGAAATGTATGCGGTGGCGCGCGAGATCCAGGCCTACCGGCTGTTCGACGAGGTCCGGGAGGTCGCCGAGGCGGCGACGCCGGAGACCCTGCAGGTCGCCAAGCTGCGGATCGCCGCCATCCAGTGGCAGGCGGCGCGGTTGGGGCCGAAGGCGGGCGAGAAGGTCCGCGAGGCCGCAGACGGGCCGCAGCCCTTCGCCATCGAGGTGGTGAACTTCCTGCCCGAGCCGGGCGCAGAAGATGCAGGAGAGCAAGATTGAAGCTGTTCAACAACGCAGCCGCGTGGCTCCAGACGCAGGGCGAGGCGGCGAGCAGCGCCATCGACGACGCCGCGCGGCAGGCCAGAGCCCGACGCGATGCGGCGGTTGCGCGACTGCGGGCTGAACTGGCGCTGCCGAACGTCCCGCGCAAGGCGGCCGCGCCGCCCCAGTTACGCGGGGTGATCCGCGAAGACCCGGCGGTCCGTCCACGGGCGGCGACGCCCGCGCCAAGGCCAGCGGCGAGCGCGCGGACGCCCTACAGCTATCTGGTTGATCCGACCAAGCCGGAGAACCAGGGGCTGCTGACCACCTACGCGAACGGGGACCGCTCGCGGTCGTACATCAATCCCTATCCGTCCTCGAACCTCGGCGTGCAGCCGTGGAGCGACGCCGAGTTGATCGATCGGATGAACGGCTTCGCTGCAGGAGAGAAGCCGGACGTGGGGCGGCGGATCACGTTCGTGAACGACGATCCAAACAGGCCTTCGCCCTACCAGCCACTGACGACGCCGACGGCCCGGATGGCGGCGAGCGCGATCTGGGACTCCGGTGTCGACAGCGTGAATATCAACAGCACCACGGGCGGCCATGGCGCTCCGGGACAGCGTGGCAGCCGGCACAATCAAGCGCGGGCTGTAGACATCAACAGGGTCAATGGCGCGCCGGTGTTGAATGCAGACCCCGGCCCGATCGGCGCCCTGCAGGACGCCTTCGGGCGCCAAGCCAACATCCGTGAGAACTTCGGCCCCGGCTATCAGCAGAAGACGCCCAGGCCCGGCGCGCCGGCGGTCTCATGGCCGGGCGTCGCCGCCGGGCACCGCAACCACCTTCACGCCTCCGGCCAAAAGTAGAGCTAGCCGCCGGTGAGCCGTTCGGCTTATGTTCCCATTCGACCAAGGTGCGGAGGGGGCATGCTGAAGGTTCTGGCCGCGGTGCTTGTGTTGGCGCCGGGCGCGGCGCTGGCGACGGACGGCGCGGCCGCGTGCGCCGGTCTAGTGACGTTCGACCGCGAGGCGCGGCTGTCGGCCGACGACATCGGGCGGGTGAGCGCGTCGGGGCATCGGGGCGTCGCCGACCGCTTTCTGGCGTTCGACAGTTTCAGGGCCGATGGCCGGCCGGCGCGGGCCGGCAGGACGGCCCTGGCCGTGGCCGGCACCGGCGGCGAGATGGGCGAGCAGACCTATATCGGCGTGCTTTGGACCACCCAACCGGAGCAGTTCTCGGCGGACGCGCTGGCCATCGTTCCGACGGCGTCCGGCGGCGCGCAGATCGAAGTGCGCGCCACGGGCGCCTGCGGCCGGGTCTGGCGCATGGAGCTGTCGCCAGGCGGCGCGGTGAGCGTCAATGGGCGCAAGGCCGCGGAGCTGGCGCGATGACGGTGCGGATGATCCTGGTCGTTGCGCTTGGCTTGCTGGCGGCGTGCGGTCCTCCGGGGCCCGAAAAGAAGCCGGCGGCGACGCTGCCGGAGCCCTGGAGCGATGCCCCGCCGCGCCAGATCGCGGACTGCGGGGACCTGTTTCGGTTCGATCCGGATGGGACTCTGTCGCCCGAGGAGTACTTCCGTCTGACGACCCCCGACCAGCAGACCGCCGGCGGCGGGGAGGGGCGGCTTTCGTATCGCGCCTTCGACTATGAGGACACCATCAGCCGCGACGGGTGGATGGCGCTGGGCGTGGTGAACGCGCGGGCCAAACCGGGCGACGCGAAGAGCATCGGCGGACTGCTCTGGGTGAAGGATAGCGCTGCCTTGCTCTCGGGCGGCGGCGATAGTCTGACCCGCGAGGGCGACAAGCTGAAGCTCAGCGTCGAGGTGGGCGAGGTGAGCTCGCCCGAGGGCGCGGGCAAGTGCGCCCAGCCCTATCTGGTGACCCTGGATGACCGGGGCGTACTGACCGCCGGCGGCCGGGAGGTCGGGCGGGTGCAGTAGCCCCGCCCTGGCCCGTCCAGCGGGCTGAGGCCTTCAAGATCGGTGAGACGTGGACAAACCGCAGATTCCCAATCGCTGGGGGCCGCGGGCCTATCAGCGTGGCCTCTGGACCTATCTGGCGAGCGGCGGCAAGCGCGCCGACGTGGCCGCGCACCGGCGCTGGGGCAAGGACGAGGTGGCCCTGCACTGGGCCGCGTTCTGCGCCGTGCAGAAGCCGGGGCTCTATTGGCACATGCTGCCCGAGGCCGGCCAGGCGCGGCGCGCGATCTGGACGGCGGTCAACCCGCACAGCGGCCGAAAGCGCATCGACGAGGCCTTTCCCCGGGCGATCCGGGAGCGCACGCTGGACAGCGAGATGCGGATCGAGCTGAAGAACGGCTCGGTCTGGCAGGTGCTGGGTTCGGACAACTATGACAGCTTGGTCGGCGCGCCGCCCGTGGGCGTGGTGCTGTCGGAATGGGCGCTGGCCAAGCCCGAGGCCTGGACCTATCTGCGCCCGATCCTGGCTGAGAACGACGGCTGGGCGCTGTTCCTGTGGACCCCGCGCGGCCGCAACCACGCCACCCGCAGCTTCGAGGCCAGAGCCGCCGACCCGGCCTGGTTCACCCTGAAATCGCCGGCGACCGCCACCGACGTCTTCACGCCCGAGCAGCTGGCCCGCGAAAAGGCCGAACTGGTCGCCGAGGCGGGATCGGCCGAGGAGGGCGAGGCCCGGTTCGCCACCGAGTACCTGGTCGATTTCGACGCCGCCGCGCCGGGCGCCTATTACGGGGCGCTGCTGCGCGAGGCGGGCGAGCAGGGGCGGATCGGGCGCGTGCCGTATGATCCGGCGTTGAAGGTCGACACGGCCTGGGACCTCGGGATCGACGACTATACGGCGATCTGGTTCTTCCAGCAGGCGGGCCGGGAGGTCCGCGCGATCGACTACTTCGAGACCTCGGGCGAGGGGCTGCAGGCGATCGTGCGCGAGGCGATCGCGGCCAAGCCCTACGTGTACGGGACCCACTATCTGCCGCACGACGTGATGGTGCGCGAGCTGGGGGCGGCGGGCCGCTCGCGGTTCGAGACCCTCGGCGGGCTCGGCGTGAGGCCGATCAGTGCGGGCGTGGCCGGCGATCCCGAGGACCGCATCAACGCCGCGCGGCAGATGATCGCGATGACCTGGTTCGACGCCGGCCGCTGCGCGGTGGGGCTCGACCGGCTGCGCGCCTATCGCAAGCGCTGGAACAAGGCGACGGCCAGCTATGGCGGCCCGCTGCACGACGCCGCCAGCCACGGCGCCGACGCCTTCGGCGAGTTCGCGGTCAACCGGCAGGGGGCGGCGACGCCCCGGCCGACGCCGCGAGGCCGTGGCGAGGGCCTGGGCTGGATGGCGTGAAGATCAATCGGAAGAGGTGAGAGATGACGTGGTTGGACAAGGCCGCCGGCTGGGCCAAGGGGCAGGTCGATGAATTCGGGCGGGCCTATGGCGAGATGAGCGACAGACGTTTGGCGGCCGAGAGCCAGACGCGCTCGGCCGTTTTCAATGCGCTGCCCGATCGACTCAAGATGCTGGTTCGGCTGCAGGAAGCGCCGAAACTGCGAGGGCCGGTGCAGCCGGAACCGGTTCCACCGCCGGCGGCCGTCCGGCTGGGCCCAGTTGGGAGCGGCTCCGACATTGAGATCAAGGACAGCAGCGTGAGATTGGACGGACTGTCTCCAGAGATGACCAGACTTTACGCTGGCGTAGTTGACGCTTGGCAGGGCGCAGGTGGGCCTCGGCCCGTCATCACCTCAGGTAATGACGGCAAGCACCGACAAGGCTCACGGCACTACTCCAACCATGCAATCGATTTACGCGGCAACAACATAGATGCCGCTAAGGCGGAGGAAATCCGCAGGCGACTGCAAGAGCGCGCCGGTACGGATTACGATGTCATCTACGAGACCTTCCCCAACGATCCGCGCCGGAACCACATCCACGTCGAGTACGACCCTAAACCCAAGCGGCGCTAAGGCGGGACTTACAACTCACGCTCTCAATGTTTGCCGTTTGTTCCTGATTGGTCCTATCTTAAGAGGTGGTTGGGCGGTTTGTTCAGCCTTGAAGTTGCGGCATGGGGCGAGGCAGGGAATGCGGATACTGGCATGCGTAGCCGTAGCCGTTCTGATGGCGGCCTGTTCCGCCCGAGACGGTGGCTGGCGTTCGCTTACAACGGATGAGACAGCGGCGCTGGACCGCCAGTCCTTGGCGCAGAACCCCTGGCTAAAGTCGCCGCCGCGCCGGGAGGCGGTCGCGGACTTCGACGGCGATGGCCGGCGCGATCGCGCCGTGTTCCGTGTGAATGGGGAGAGCTACGCGGTCCTTGTGCTCGGTGGCGACGGACAGGTGCGCCGGCTCGGCGAGGCGCGACCGCGCGTCGAGCTTGCGAACATGGAACTTGGCGTGCTGGCGCCGGGCATCCATCGCACCTTCTGCAGCCGGCGTGAGTCTGACGAGGCCGGGTGCAGGCCGACCGTGACCCTGAAGGCGCCTGGCGTCGTCGTGACCACCTTCGAGGCGGCGCAGATCGTCTACTTTTGGAACGGGACGGCGTTCGACGTTGCGGCCTTGAGCGACTAGGCGCCCGCGCGCCTTCCTTTGAATATCTGGAGATACGGACATGAGCCCGGACGCCTGCGCGCCCGGTGAGGATCCCACGCCGCCTGAGCGCGGCTGGCTGTTTCGCCGGCTCTATACCTACTTTGGAACCCTCCTAAATCTCTGCGGCGTCGGCGCGGCGTTGGCCAAGCTCGATGATCCGCAGGCCCTGAAATGGATCGCGCTGGCGCTGATCGGCTCCAACGTCGTCCTGGCGACCCTGTACCTGGCCGGGGCGACGGTGACCGACTGGGCCAAGCTGGCGGCCGCGGCGCGAGGCCTGCGGGCCGAGGGCGAGTTGCCGGCCGACCAGCAGGTGCGGCGATGAGCCAGGACCCCGCCCTCGCCGAACTGGCGAAGATCAGGGCCTCCGCCGATGCGCTGGAGGCCTTTTTCATGCGCGAGGCGCCGCCAGCCAAAGCCCCGGCGCCGGCGAGGGGGCTGACCCTCGACGAGCTGCGCGAGGTGGCCGACCCGCGGCTCTGGAAGATCCTGCATCGCGCGCAGCTGGGCGACGAGGCCGCCAAGCAGCGGGAGACCACGCGTCAGACCGAACAGCTGCAGGCGGTCCGCCCGGCGGTCCAGGTCAGCGGCGCCGGCGCCTCTCGCGGCGGCGTGCGCGACGAGCTGGGCACCCGCGAGTGGATGCAGCGGCGCAACGATCAGGCGCTGCGGGCGCGCTGATGGCCGGGGCTGGGATTCTGATCCTTAAGGACCAGGCCGCCTTGGCCCAAGCGCCGCGTAAGGGCGATTATCTGACGCCTGAGCAGCGGGCCTTTGACAACGAACGGCGGCGCGTGTCGCGCCAGAACGCCTGGATGGCCATTCCAGCGCTGGCGCCGGCGGCGGCGGTCGCTGTGCCGGGGGCGTGCCGCTCGCGACCGCCGCAGCGGTAAACGCGGCCCGGTTTATCGCCAGGGGCGAGGAGTGGGACTTCGGTCCCAACTTCCGGATTGCGCTGTTCGGCAACCGAACGGGTGATCCGATCGGGCGCTATCCCCACTATCATCGACGAGACCCGCTAGTGACTGGCGTCGGCAAGGAAGGCCAGGGGCTCGGCCGCCATCGACCTTGGGAGGAGAAGTCCAACGACAAGAGCTTCTGGGATCGGTTCTGAGTTCCCCATTTGTTCTTGGGTGGGGGCGATCTAAGGTGGTATTCACCGTTGGTTGAGCAGGGGCGAGAGCAGAATGCGTGCAGTGGAAGAAAGCGACGCGGTTCCCAACGGCCCGTGGAAGTTGCTGTCTATCGAGAGCGGAGGCGATCGGACCGGCGCGTGGCTGTACTTGTTCGATGCATCGACGAGGTCGGCTAATGACTTCTGGTTCGAAAACGTTCAATCGGCCAAGGAAGCCTGCAGTAGGGAATGGGGGACGCCCCTCGATTCCTGGCGGGCGACCGCTCCTCGGCCAGTTTCGGCGACGTTGATGAAAGCGCCGATTATCTGCAACGACTGTCCGGATCCGACGATCCCAGGCGACCTCGCCGTCTACCATTCTGTCGAGTGGGCGGAACGAGGACATGAGCCCTATGACGCCAAGGATCCGGCGTTCCAGCTCTACGACAGCGAAGGGCGGCTCCTGAAGATGGAGGCGTTGTGGGACACCTACTCCGTTCGCATTGAGCCGGCAGAGGCCGAGCCGACGCACCTGGCCCGGCTGACCTCGATCGTGAAGCAATATCTGTCGCACAGCGATGCGCCGGCGGGACTGGCGGATCGGCCGTTGGCCGAGATGCTGCAGTACATCTACGAACGCGATCCCAATCCTTACTCAGGCTATCGCCGGCCGGGCGCGCCGCGGCTCGGCTTCTGGGCCGGGCTGATCAATTGGTTCAGGCCCAGCAAGCGTCGGGACGTCTAGACCGCGGCGGCGCCTAAGGGCGCCGTGACCAACGCCGGGCGCCATCGCACGGCGCCTTTCTGAAAACCTGCCGATGTTCACGGGGCCGCCGCTGGGTCGTCCCGCCATTCGGCTTGCCTATCGAAAAAGGACAGTATGGCCACTAACAACACGCTGCTTTCCCCCACCTCGGTGACTCGTGAAGCGCTGCGGGTGCTGCACCAGAAGCTGAACTTCGTCGGCTCGATCACCCGCGAGTACGACGACAGCTTTTCGCGCCAGGGCGCCAAGATCGGCGACACCCTGAAGGTGCGCCTGCCGAACCAGTACACGGTCCGCAGCGGCGCGGACCTGGCTGCTCAGGACACCGCCGAGACCAGCGTCGACCTGAAGGTCGACAACCAGAAGGGTGTCGACCTGAACTTCACCTCGGTCGACCTGACCCTGTCGCTGGACGACTTCTCCGAGCGGATTCTGGAGCCGGCGATGTCGGTGCTGGCGGCGACCATCGAGGCCGACGCGATGAGCATGTACCGCAAGGTCTGGAACCAGGTGGACAACCAGGGCTCGCCGGCGACCTTCGCCAAGGTCCTGCAGGGTCGCAAGATCCTGGTCGACAACCTGGCGCCGCTGGCCGGCCGCACCTGCAACCTCAACACCCAGGACAATGTCGATCTGGTCGACGCCCTGAAGGGCCTGTTCAACGATCGGGCGACCATTTCGCGTCAGCACCGTGAAGGCTTCATGGGCCGCACCGCCGGGTTCGATTTCATGGAGAACACGCTTTGGCCGTCGCATGTTCGCGGCGCTGCGGCCGCGGCGGGCTTTCTGATCAACGGCGCGAACCAGACCGGCGCGACGCTGACCGTCGACGGCAGCGCTACGGCGCCCATCGAGGGCGACGTCTTCACCGTCCAGGGCGTCTACCGAGTGCATCCGGAGACCAAGGCCACGACGGGCATCCTTCAGCAGTTTGTCGTTGGACCGGCGGCGAGCGCCACTTCGTGGAGCATCTCTCCGGCGATCGTGACGAGCGGCGCGCGGCAGAATGTCAGCAACGCCCCGGCCGACAACGCGCCGGTGGCGATTGCGGGCGCCGCCTCGACCCCGCACGGCATTTCGATGGCCTATCACAAGAGCGCTTTCGCCTTCGCGTCGGCCGACATGGTGATGCCGCGCGGCGTGGATTTCGCAGCGCGCGAGGTGTTCGACGGCGTCTCGATGCGGATCGTGCGCCAGTACGACATCAACAGCGACAAGTTCCCGTGCCGGCTGGACGTACTCTACGGCTATAAGGCGCTGCGCCCGCAATTGGCCTGCCGCATGGCCAACCGCCTGCCGACCTAACCCGCGCTTGCGCCTCGGCGGGCGTTCGCCCGCCCGTCGAGGCCTGGCCGAGCGGCGAGCGCGAGCACATCCGACATGACCCTATCGACCTATGACGAGCTGAAGTCGGCGATCGCCGACTGGCTCGAGCGAGCCGACCTAGCGCCCCGCATTCCGGACTTCATCCGGTTGGCGGAAAGCCAGATCGACCGAGCGCTGCGAGAGCGCGAGATGACCAGGCGGGCGAGCGCGATCGTCAGCGATCCGCTGTCGGCGGCACCAAACGATTTGCTGGAGGTGCGCAGCCTCATTCTCAGTAACGGCGGCGAGCGCTGGCCGCTGACGCCGGCGCCCTTGGAACTGCTGGACGCCGCCGCGGCGGCGGTCGGACGGCCCCGCTTCTGGAGTCTGGTCGGCGCTGAGCTTCGATACCACCCGGCGCCGGACCGTGAGTACACGGCGACGCTTACCTACTACGTGCGGGTACCGGCCCTGGGCGACACGAGGCCGACCAACTGGCTGTTGGTCGCCCATCCCGATCTCTACCTGTTCGGGAGCCTCAAGGAGGCCGCGCCGTTCCTGCGCGACGCGACTCTGACCGCCATGTTCGAGACGAAGTATCGCACGGCGCTGGAAGAGCTCCGGCAGGGGCGGCGCACGCTGGTCGGCCCGCTGCGCACCGACCGCGAACTACATGATCCGACCGCCCAGGCAACCCTGATCGACTAACGAGGACCCATGGCCGCCTTCAACAAATTCAACAAGTTCGTGGAGCATCTGGCCGAGAAGGTCCACAACCTCGAAAGCGACACCCTCAAGGTGCTGCTGACCAACACCACGCCGCTAGCGACTAATGCGGTGAAGGCCGACCTGACCGAGATCTCGGCCGGCAACGGCTATGCGGCCGGTGGGACCCAGGCGACGCAGGCCGGGTCGGCCGAGAGCGCCGGGACCTACAAGCTGACCCTCGCCGACGTGGTGTTCACGGCGGCCGGCGGCGCGGTCGGGCCGTTTCGCTACGCCGTGCTCTACAACGACACCCCGACCTCGCCGGCGGACCCGCTGATCGGCTGGTACGACTACGGCTCGTCGATCACCCTGGCCGACACCGAGACCCTGACCGTGGACTTCGACGCGACCAACGGCGTCCTGACACTGGCCTAGGCCCATGGCCGCGCGCGAGCACTACGCCGCCGAAGTTCTCAGCGAGACCACGTTCACGTCGAACGTCACGTGGGGCTCGGCGTGTACGCTGTCGCCGACGCTGGCGACTGGCGGCGACTACATCGTCTTCTGGAACCTCGAACTCACCAACCAGAGCAACACCAGCTCCGACGCGCAGGCTCAGGTGACGGTGGACGGAACCGCGGTCGCCGCGTTCAACGTCGAGAACCGCCTGACCTCGGAATGGGGGGCTTACGCCGGGTTCTTCAAGGTCACCGGGACCGGCGCGGCGCTGGCCATCGACCTTGAAGTCAAGGCCGAGACCAACGGCAACAACATTATCTGCCGCAACCGCCGCCTGACCGTGCTGCGGATGGGGGCGGGCGACGTCTACGTCGAGAGCACCGCGCGCCAAGCGGTCACCGCGGGCGGCACGACCAACTGGGCTGACGTGCTCTCGACGTCGTTCTCTCCAGCGGTCGGCGATTATCTCGTCCTCGCCCACTCGATGACCGACAACTACGCCACGACGACGTCGGCCTATGGGAAGTTTGTCTGGGACGGCACGGCCGAGGGTAACACCGAGATCGCCGCGGCGGGTCACGCCGACATCACCGCCGGTCAGAAGAACCTCTTTCCGCTGAACAAGCAGCGGGTCTATGCCGAAGCGACCGGCGGGGTCAGCCGCACGGTGACCTGGCAGGGGCGCAGCAACCAGAACTCCTTCGAGGTCGGCTTCGCGCAGAACCGGCTGCTGATCCTGAAGCTGGCGGATTTCGACGCTGCGTACCCGGCGCGGCAGGCGACCACGACCACGGTCACCGGCGGCGCGACGCCGACCGAGACCTTGAGCATCACGCCGACCGTCTCGGCGAACCCGCATCTGCTGCTCGGCAGCTGGTACGCGAACAACCTGACCTCGGCGACCCGGCTAGTCACCTCGGTCCTCGACGACGCGAACGACGACAGCGATGCGGCCTCGGCCGCCATGCGCAGCTACTCGACCAACAACGATCGCGCTCAAGCCTCGTCATTTGCGGGTGTCCGATCCTACGTCGCCGGCGCGCGTAAGATCTGCTTGAACCTCAACGCTAGCCAGGATGGTGATACGGTCGCGCTGATGGCCTCGTCGGCGTTCATCGCGCTCGACCTGGGCGGCTCCGGCCAGACCCTGACCCCGGGGAGCGGCGCCTTCACTCAGACGGGCAGGGTCGCGGCGACCCACGCCACCCGAAAGCTGCCTGTCGCTGCACGCAGTTTCACCCTTGCCGGCTTCAACAACGCCATCGGACGCGGGTTCAAGGTTCGCGCCGACACCCGCGGTTACGGCTTGGCCGGGCGTCCGGCGGGCCTCAGGCGGGGGGTGAGGCTGGCGGCGGGCGGGGCGGGGACGTTCACGCTGAGCGGCGTGGCGGCTTCCCTGACCCGGACCATCGCCGGGCGTACTATGACCGCGGCGGCGGCGGCTTTCGCCGTCACCGGCCGAACCGCGGGGCTGCGGGTCGGCCGCAAGCTGCGGGCCGCGCCGGAAGGCTTCGTCTGGTCGCGGCTGGCCGCCGGCTTGCGCTGGATTCGGCGGCCGTCCGCCGCGCCGGGAGTGTTCGCGCTCTCGGGCGGGCGGGCGGCCTGGGGCTGGGTCCACGTCCTACGCCCGGCGGCTGCGATCGTCACCGCGGCTGGGAGCGGGCCGGCGCTGCGCTACAGCGGCGCTCAGGCCTGGCGGCCGATCCCGATGAGCGGTGAGGCCTGGGTCCCGAAGCGGGGCAAAGGCGAAACCTGGTCGCCGCTGGACGACCTCGCCGAGATCTGGAGCTGACCCATGCTGATCGCACCCGTCGATCTGAAATCCGACCCGCGGCCGTTCTACCAGGCGCTCGCCAACGCCATCGCAGCCCTAATGACCCCGCAAGCGCCGGCGGCGGTGTTCGCCTGCGCCAAGGCGGACGTACCGCCGGCGGCCAACTGGCCGAACGGGGTCCTGCGGGTCACCGACCTCGACATTCTGGCCGTCTCGAACGGCTCTGCCTGGATCAGGCAGGATACTGGAGCGCCGATCTGATGCCTTCGACCTATTCGACCCGCCTGCGGCTAAACTACCAGGCGCCGGGCGATAGCCTGAACACCTGGGGGACCGTGCTCAACGGCGGTGTCTTCCAGCTGCTGGAGGACGCGGTCAGCAAGCGCGTCGCCTTCACGCTCTCGGGCCCCAAGATGCTGACCACGGCCAACGGCGCCGACGACGAGGCTCGCAGCGCGATCCTGGACGTCATCAGCGGCACTGGCGGCACGATTACCATTCCGGCGGTCGAGAAGCTTTATACCGCGCGTAACGCCGCATCGGGCGACGTGGTGGTGACGACCGGCGGCGGCGCGACGGCGACGATCAAGCCTGGCGAGGTGGTCACTGTCGTGTGCGATGCGGCCAACGTCCGCCGCGTGCAGGCGACGGACATGGGCGGCGTCAAGCTGACCGGCCTGGGGGCGCCGGTGAACGGGACGGACGCGGCGACCAAGGCCTATGCGGACGCCCTCGCATTCAACGAGGTGAGCTTGCCAGGGCAGGGGGCGAGCACGGTCGGGCAATACGTCCGCTCAGACGGAACGGTGGCGTCCTGGGCGCCCATCAACGTCTCCGACGTCGCCGGCGCAGCCCCGATCAGCAGTCCCACTTTTACAGGGCGGGTTGGCGCTCCTGGCGGTGCCGACGTCGCTAGCCTCCACACTTCGGGCGGAAGCTCCGCGGACGTGAGCACCGTCGCAGCCGCCAACCTCGACTTCAGCCTCAACGATTTTCAGACGAAATCGATCAGCACTAACACCGCTTTCACGATCTCGGGTCTTCAGGCGGGCAAGGCTCAGTTCCTCGTGTTGGTGCTCGCTATTTCATCCGGCGCCGTCCCGTCGTTCCCGTCATGGGTCGACTTCGAGAACGGCGTCGACTTCCTCTCTTTGCTTGGCAACGGGACCCACTGGCTGACGATTGCCACCGTCAACGGCGGAACGAACGGGGTGGTCAAGGCCTTCGCGAGGAACGTCTCGTGAGCGTCGCACGCGCGGGCGCCTTGATGGCATCGACGCCTTTTGCTGCGTTTGTCGGTTCGGCAGGCCACAACGAGTTCTCGTCGGGCGTACCGATCCCGGCGGCAGCGAGAGTGGGCGACCTCAGTGTCATTTGCTTTATCGCATCGCGCACGATGAGCGGCGGATCGGGTGGGGGCTGGAGCACTTTCACGACCAACAACGGACAGGTGAAGGTCTCGTGGAAGCAGCTTGAGTTGGCCGACCTTACGGTGCCGCTGGTCCTGAACGCGGATGCACCGGTCACCGTGTTGGTCTGGCGCGGTCCGACCAAGGTTTCGGCTCAGCGCACGTCGGGTTCAGGTGCGGCGCCATCCTCCCCCACAGTGGGGGGCTTCACGATGATGGGTTTCGACAAGTCGTTGCAGACAGTCGGCCTAGTCGGCTTCACGCTCGGGATAAACGGAAGCGCTGAGCTTCACAGCCCGCCATGGCAAGATGGCGCAGCGCAAGGGCCGACGTCCTTTCGTCAGGCGACGTACAGCATGACGACACTGTCGAACTATCCTGATGGTGCGGGGATAAACGTGACGACGGGCTTTGGCCCTGGGACCGGCTATGCGGCCGTTCACGAGTTGTTGGCCTGATGCGGGTCCCCCTCAAAATCCCGCCGGGCCTGAACGGCGACGACACGGCGTATGCGGCGGTCGGCCGCTGGGCCGACTGCAACAATGTGCGCTTCGACCGCGACTTCCCGCAGGTGATCGGCGGTTGGGAGAGCCTGACGGCGAGCCTGCTCGCCGGCGTCTGCCGCACGGTGTTCCAGTGGACCGACAGCCTGCCGACGTTGAACATTGCGTTCGGTACGCACTCGGCGTTGCAGGTCTGGCTTGGCGGCAGCCTCTATGACATCACCCCGGCCCTGGCGAAGCCGGCGTTTGCGCTGCTGGACGCCGGCGCGACCGTCACGAACGGCTCGCCGACGATCACTGTGGTGAAGACCGCGCATGGTCTGACGACGGGCGACAGCGTCGTGGTGTCGGGCGGGATCGGCGTTGGGCGGCTGGCGCCGGCCGGCGCCTACACGGTCACCGTCGCCGACGCGAACACCTTCACGATCACGGCCGGTTCGAACGCGCAGCTTTCCAAGACCCTCGGCTCGAACCCGCTCAGCGTGACCAGCGGATCGCCGACCGTCACGGTGACCGAGACCGGCCACAACATCAGCACCGGGACCAGCATCACGGTCTCAGGCGCCTCGGCGCTCGGCGGCATCACCCCGAACGGGACTTTCGTCGCCACCCGGATCGACGCCAACAGCTACAGGTTCAACTTCACCTCCGGCGCGACCAGCACGGCCACGGGCGGCGGCGCGTCGGTCGCGGTGGCGGTTCCGGCGACAGGCGGGATCGGGATGACCTTCGGGCCGCAGGACGCGTTTGCGGCCGGGTCGATCGACGGCACCGGCGGGGCCGGTTATGGCACCGGCGCCTACAGCGTCGGCGGCTATTCGGAGCCTTCGACGTCGGACTACTTCCCGCGGACCTGGGCGCTGGCCGCCTGGGGACAGCAACTCCTCGCCAACCCTCGCGGCGGGACGATCTACGCCTGGGCCAACGTGACCGCCGACAAGGCCGCGCCGCTGACCAACGCGCCGGCCAAGGTCACTCACATGCTGGTGGCGCCGCAGGACATGGTGTTCGCGCTTGGCTGCAATCAGGAGGCGTCGAACGCCTTCGACCCCCTGTGTATCCGCCACTCGTCGGTGCGCAACAACAGCGAGTGGCATACCGCAGCGGGCACGACGGCGCGAGAGTATGTGTTGCCCGGCGGCGGCCGGATCGTCGCCGGCCGGGTGGCCGGCTCCAGCCTTCTCGTCTGGACCAACCATAGTTTGTTCCAAGGCACGTTCATCGGCGCGCTGGCGACGCCCTGGCGCTTCGACCGGGTGGCGACCAACTGCGGCCTCATCGGGCCGAACGCCGCCGTGGTGGTGGGCCAGGCCGCCTACTGGCTGGGTGTCGACGGCCAGTTCTATCGCTATGGGCTCGGCGGCGGCGTCGAGCCGATACCCTGCGCGATCCGCGACGACCTGTTCGGCAACATCACGCCCGGCCAGGCCGACAAGATCACCGCCGCATCGAACTCGCGCTTTTCCGAGGTGCGTTGGGACTACCCAGACGAGCGCGACGGGACCGAGAACAGCCGCTACGTGGCGCTCTCGCTGGTCGGGCAGGGCTGGCACCGCGGGCGCATGCCGCGCACCGCGATGGCGGACGCTGGGCCGTCGCAGGACCCCATCGGCGTGACGGCGGCTGGCAACGTCTACTGGCATGAGCGCGGTCAGTCGGCGGACGGCTCGGCGCTGTCGTGGTCCATCGAGACGGCCGACCAGTACCTCAACGAGGAACAGACCGCTCTCGTGCTGGGCCTCTGGCCGGACCTCAAAAGCCAAGTCGGCCCGATCAACATCTCGATCACCAGCCGCTTCAAGCCGCAGGGCGACGAGACGACCAAGGGGCCGTACCCGGTGGCTGCCGGCGAGGACAAGGTCGATGTGCGGGCCAGCGGGCGGCTGTTCAAACTGAAGTTCGAAGGCGCGTCGGTCCCGGCCTTCGCGCGGTTCGGGCAGATCGCTGTCGATCTGGCAGCGGCCGGCGACCGTTGACCTACTTGGATTGGCTTCGGCCAGCGCTGGTCGATGCAACCGTCGACGAACTGATCGCCGAACTCGCCTCGGGCCGTGCACAGCTTTGGCTCGCAGAGCGCTCGGCGCTCGTCACTGAACTCGTTGGGCAAGGGAGCGATCGCTGCCTGCACATCTGGCTGGCGGGCGGAAGCCTGGTTGACATCCTAGGCCTGCGGCCGGGGCTTGAGGCCTGGGCGCGGGGCCAGGGCTGTTCACACATCACGATCGACGGGCGGCCCGGGTGGATCCGTGTGCTGCGCCGACACGGCTACCGCCTTGCGGGGCGCGAGCTCAAAAGGACGCTTTGAATGGGTAAGAGAAAATCGACCAGTCAGACGAGTACGAGCAGTACGTCGTCGAGCACACCGACCAATCCCGAGTGGGTCGCTCATACGGCGCAAAGCCTGAATACCGGCATCCAACGCCTGGGAGGGATGGACCCCTACTCGCTGGTGGCGCCGGTATCGGAGCTTGAACGGCAAGCGAGCGCGGGCGCTGCCCGGTTGGGGGCCGGCGTCGGTGGGGGAGCCCAGCCGGTGGCGGGGGATGAGTGGTTCGCCAACCTCTTGTCGCAGCCGACCCCGACCGTCGGGGCCGCCAGTCTGCTCGACAACCTTGGCGCATATCAGAATCCGTATCGTAGCCAGGTTGTCGATGCAGCTTTGGCGGACTACGACGCCGGCGCTGAGGCCACCCGTGCGACGCAGGACCTTGAACTGGCGGGGAGCAGCGCGTTCAACGGTTCAGGATCAGCGCTGACACGCAGCATGACTGAGCGCCAGCTCAATCAGGGGCGCAGCTCGGTCAGCGCCAATCTGCTCAAGGATATGTTCACGACCAGCGCGGGCCTGGCGAGCCAGGATGCGGAACGTCGCCAGCAGGCGTCGCTCGCAAACGCCCAGAACGCGATCCAGGATCGCCACATGCGTGGGCAGCTGGCGCTCGAACGAGACAATTCACTGCGGGCCAACGTGGCGGCTCAGTCGTTGCTGGGCGCGCAATTGAGGGGCGTGGATCAGGCGATGCGAAATGCGCCGATCACCCAACTCGGCACCCAGATCGACATGTTCTCCGGGCTGCCGCTGCAGCTCTTCCAGGGGCAAAATTCGACGTCGACAGGCACCTCGAACACCAAGACGACCGAGAGCCCGAGCCTTCTCGACATGCTCGGGCAGGTCGCCAGTATCGCGAGTTCAGTTGCGTCTCTTGGCCCGAAGCTCTCGGCAGGAGGCAGCTGACATGGTCTTTAAGCTGGGATCCACCCTCAAGGCGGCGATCTCGAACACTGACAAATACCTCAACACCCCGCTGGCGGACGGCCTCACCCGCGCCGATCACCTGCAGAACATCGGTAGGACGCTGGCGACGCCTGAGTGGAGGGGCGCGGCGCACGAGGCGGGTGACTTCCTGCCGCCTGCGTCTCTTCCGCCCTCGCGCGGCGGCGGAGTGGGAGGGATTGGCGGCGGCAAGCGGCGGCGGTGGCAATCGTGACCGAAGCGAGCAATGGCGGCGGTTTCGTGGAAACGCTGCATCAGGCGCAAATTTTGACCTTGCAGCAGATCGGCGACAACGTTGCGGCGCAGACCAAGCGGTTGGAGGGGCTCACCACCAAGGTCGACGACGTTCGAGAGCGGCTGGCGCGACTTGAGGCTCAGGAAGCCGGCAAACTAGTGGATGCGCTGCGCGTGGAGCTCCGCGGCGCCCTTGGACGGATTGACGTGCTCGAGGCGCAGCGCGACCGAGTTGAGGGGGTGGCGGCGTTCTGGACCTGGCTAGCGCGGAGCGGACCTTGGTTCGCGGCTGGCTTGGCGGCGTTTGCGGCCGGTCTTGGTCTGCGAGCTGGCGGACTGAAGTGAACGCTCGGCCGATCCACCGACGTTAGCGGGTGGAAAAGGCGCGCTCGGCCAGGACCCGCACGTAGTCGCGAGGATCGACGGGCCAGTTCTCGCTGAGGGCGAGAAACTGATCCCGGTCTCCGGCGTAGAAGGCCCGCGTGGCCTCCTCAAAGTCGGAGAAGTCGCCAGCCAGGGCGAACATGATGCGGTGCGCCGCCTCCTGGGCTTGGCGCTGGTCATCGCCGCCGGACCTGCGCGCCTGGTCGACCAGTCGGCGTAGGGCCGCTGACGCTCCTCCTGGTTGAGTTGCTAGCCACTCCCAATGCGATGGCAACAGGGTGACTTCGCGGGCCGTTACGCCGAGCTTCGGCCTTCCCCTTCCCGGAGACCGCGGCGGCTCGCCCGTCGGCGAGGTCAGGCGGGCGAGCACGTCTTCCATGGTTCCCCGAAGATCGAGGTCGACCTGCCGACCGGACTTGTCGTCGAAGACGAGTACATGGGATTCGCCGGCGTCGATCGCGGCCTTCACTGCCGGCGCGACGACAGCTAACGGGCCGCTGGCGATTTTTCTGTCGCCAGCAAAGGCAGTGTGCATGTCGGCCATAGATGGCGTCTCTCCGCGAAATATCATCCGGGCATAAAATTGATCCGATGCAGCGGCAAGCTCGGCTGATGCGCGAAGGTCCATCACAAAGGCAAGATTTGCCCTCTCCAGCCACTAGGATGGTGATGACTCGGCCCATCGACGGGCTGGAAGCTGTCCTGGGGGCGTTTCAGCATGCGCATTTTCCTGCGAGCCATTCTGTTGGCGTCGGCGTTGTCGGCGGTCGGCGTTGGGACGAGCGCTTTCGCAGCGCCCTCAGTGGCGCCTGTGCTGTCGACGCCTGACGCCAAAGACGTTCGCTCCTATGCTCGGCCGCTCATTGCGCGGGTGACGCACGTCGACCTGGACCTGGCGGCCGACTTCGCGACGAAGACCGTGAGCGGTCAGGCGGCCATGGATGTGCTGGCCGCTCCCGGAGCGCAGGACATCGTGCTCGATACGCTGGGATTGACGGTCACCAAGGTGACGGACGGCGGCGGGCGAGACTTGCCGTGGAAGCTCGGCTCCGCCGACGCAGACCTTGGGGCGCCGCTGACAGTGCGGCTGAACGGGACCAAGCGCATCGTCGTTCACTACGCCTCGAGCCCCGGCGCGCGGGCCTTGCAGTGGCTTCCGCCGTCGCTGACCGCAGGGAAGGCCAAGCCGTACCTGTTCAGCCAAGGGCAGGACATCAACAACCGCAGCTGGATCCCAACGCAGGACAGCCCGGGAATCCGCCAGACCTGGACGGCCCGCATCGTTGTGCCGAGCGATTTGGTCGCTGTGATGAGCGGAGAGCGGCTGACGCCGAACGGAGAGCCGGCGGGCGAGGGCAAGCATGCCTTCCGCTTCCGAATGGACAATTCGGTGCCGCCGTACCTTATCGCGCTGGCCGTGGGCGATTTGACCTTCCGTGAGCTTGGTCCCCGCACCGGGGTCTACACAGAACCGTCGATGATGGATCGCGCGGCGGCCGAGTTGGTGGACACCGAGCAAATGGTGACGACAGCCGAGGGGCTCTACGGTCCCTATCGCTGGGGCCGCTATGACGTTCTCGTACTGCCGCCGTCATTTCCGTTCGGCGGGATGGAGAACCCGACGCTGACTTTCCTGACGCCCACCTTCATCACTGGTGACCGGGCCAATGTCGGCCTTGTCGCGCATGAACTTGCGCATAGCTGGTCCGGCAACTTGGTAACGAACGCGACTTGGCCCGACGGTTGGCTGAACGAGGGCTTCACGACCTATTTCGAGAACCGCATCATGGAGGCGCAGTACGGCGCGCCGCGGGCGGAGATGGAGGCCGATCTCGATTGGGACGGCATGCAGGCGGACATCGCCGAGGCCGGCGGGTCGGCCGCCGAGGCCACTAAGCTCTACGGCGACGTCGGGGGACAATTGGCCTACTTCAAGGGCGCGACCTTCCTGCGGACGATCGAGAAGACCGTGGGGCGCGAACGGTGGGACGCCTATCTCACGTCTTATTTTGACCGGCACGCGTTTCAGCCCCAGACGACGGCCGGCTTCCTGAGCGATCTTCGCGCCAACCTGATCAAGGGCGACAAGGCGCTTGAGGCGAAGCTGCAGCTCGACCGCTGGGCCTATGCCGCCGGCCTTCCTGACAATGCGGTGCATGTGAAGTCCGAGGCTCTTGCGCGCGTCGACGAGCAGGTCGCCGCGTTCAACCGTGGCATGCCCGCTTCGCAACTGACCACCTCCGCCTGGACCACCCAGGAGTGGCTGAGGTTCCTGAACAGCCTGCCGCGAAAGCTTTCGACGGCCCAACTCGATGATCTGGATGGGACGTTCAAGCTCTCGAACTCGTCGAACAGCTATCTTCGATCGGCTTGGCTGGAACTAGCGATCGCCAACCAATACGAGCCGGCCTTGCCGGCGCTCGAGGAATTCCTGACTACGGTCGGGCGCGGCCTGTTTCTTCGGCCGCTGTACGCGGGGCTGATGAAGCAAGGCGACTGGGGGCGTCCGATCGCTGCGCGCATCTTCGAGAAGGCGAAACCGACGTATCATCCGACGGTGGTCTTGAGTCTCGAACGTCTCGTGACCGGCGGCTGATGGAGCGGCGGATGAAAAAGTTGGCGGGCGTTGCCCTCGCCCTGGCATTGGCAGGCCCCGCGGCGGCTCAGGATGCAAACACGGAGTTCTTTGCGCGCAACGCCCAGGCGCCGGGCGTCAAGACCATTCCGGGCATCCAGTACAAGGTCCTGAAGTCCGGCCCCGAGACCGGGGCCCATCCCAAGCGCTCTTCGACCATCAAGGTGCGCTACGAGGGCAAGTTCCTGGACGGCCGTGTCTTCGATTCATCGAAGAACGATCCAGATGGTGCGGTGACGTTCCCGCTCGGTAAGTTGATCCCGGGCTGGGTGACCGTATTGCCGTTGATGCGGCCGGGCGACGAGTGGGTGATCTACATTCCGCCCGAGTACGCTTACGGACCGGCCGGCAAGGAAATCATTCCTCCGAACACGCCGCTGGAGTTTCGGATCGAGCTCGTCGAGGTCGTCGACTAGGCGCGGGTCAGTTCCGCCACCAGAACCGAGCCCTCGGCGAGGGTCGATTCGCCGGTCCCCTCGACCAGAACGACGTCCTCCGGCTGAAGATCGACAGCGTCGATCCTGGCCGGCGAGCAGGCGAGGATGAGCGTGAGGTCGGCGCGCGTATGCAGCGTCGTCGCACCTTGGCGTCTTTGAACCTGGACGGACCACTGCCCCCGGCGCGCCATCATGTTGAAGTCTCGTACGGCGCCGCCGATCAGGACGGCGTCGCAGCGTGTGTCGCCCGCGAAAGCGAAGGGTGGTGATGAGGCGTCTAGCCTGATCGGCCCTCGTCCCTCGAAGTTCAGTTCAAGGCCCGGTCCAGCGAGCACGGTGAGCACTCGGTCGATATGCGAAAAGGCCGAGAACGGACCGCTGGATGAGACTTCGGCAATGCTGGCGCGCCACTCGAAATCGTCGAGAGATGCACCAGGCGGCCAGGCGGCAACCTCCCAGGTGAGGCCGCCGCCGTTCTTCCACGGCGTCGACGTGCGATCCGTGGCGCGCAGGATGTGCATCAGCCCAGGATACCCGGCAGATCGAGCCCCTTGCTGCGAGCGACATCGAGCGCGATGTCGTAGCCGGCGTCCGCGTGCCGCATCACGCCGCTGGCCGGATCGTTCCAAAGCACGCGCTCGATCCGCTTGGCGGCCGCCTCGGTGCCGTCGCAGACGATGACCATGCCAGAGTGCTGGGAGAAGCCCATCCCGACGCCGCCGCCGTGATGTAGCGAAACCCAAGTGGCGCCGGACGCGGTGTTCAGCAGGGCGTTGAGCAGCGGCCAGTCGGACACGGCGTCAGAGCCGTCGCGCATCGCCTCGGTCTCCCGATTGGGGGAGGCGACCGAGCCGGAATCCAGATGATCGCGTCCAATTACGACCGGAGCTTTCAGTTCGCCTTTTGCGACCATTTCGTTGAAGGCGAGGCCCAGGCGGTGGCGATCGCCGAGCCCGACCCAGCAGATGCGGGCGGGCAGACCCTGGAACTTGATCTTCTCACCGGCCATGTCGAGCCAGTTGTGCAGGTGCGGGTTGTCTGGGATCAGCTCCTTCACCTTGGCGTCGGTCTTGTAGATGTCCGCCGGGTCCCCCGACAGCGCCGCCCAGCGGAACGGGCCGATGCCTCGGCAGAACAGCGGGCGAATGTAGGCGGGCACGAAGCCCGGAAAGTCGAACGCATTGGCGACGCCTTCCTCCTTGGCCATCTGCCGAATGTTGTTGCCGTAGTCGACGGTGGGAACGCCGGCGGCCTGAAAGTCGAGCATCGCCTGGACGTGCTCGGCCATGGAGGCCCGAGCGGCTTCTTCCACCTGCTTGGGATCCTGGTCGCGCATGGCGTACCAGCGCTCAAGGCTCCAACCCCTGGGCAGGTAGCCGTTGACCGGATCGTGAGCCGAGGTCTGGTCGGTCAGAAGGTCGGGACGCACGCCGCGCTTGAAGAGCTCAGGCAGCAACTCGGCGGCGTTGCCGAGCAGGCCGACTGAGATCGGCGTCTTGTCGCGGCAGGACTGCTCGATCCAGGCCAGGGCCTCGTCGACATTCTCGGTCGAGCGGTCGAGATAGCCGGTCCGAAGCCGCATATCGATGCTGGACGGTTGGCATTCGATGGCCAGGCATGATGCTCCCGCCATCACCGCGGCGAGCGGTTGGGCCCCACCCATTCCCCCCAGCCCTGCCGTCAGCAGCCAGCGGCCCGACAGGTCGCCGTCATAATGCTGGCGACCCATCTCCACGAAGGTCTCGTAGGTTCCTTGCACGATGCCCTGGGCGCCGATGTAGATCCAGGAACCGGCGGTCATCTGGCCGTACATGGCCAAGCCCTTGCGATCGAGCTCGTTGAAATGGTCCCAGGTGGCCCAGCGCGGGACCAGATTCGAGTTGGCGATCAGCACGCGCGGCGCGTCAGCGTGGGTCCGGAACACGCCGACCGGCTTGCCGCTCTGGACTAGCAGCGTCTGGTCGTCCTCGAGGCGGCGGAGGGTCTCGACGATCTTGTCGTAGCTTTCCCAGTCACGCGCGGCACGTCCGATCCCGCCATAGACCACCAGCTCCTCCGGACGTTCGGCGACGTCGGGGTGAAGATTGTTCATAAGCATCCGCAACGGCGCTTCGGTGAGCCAGCTTTTGGCCGAGAGTTCGGTCCCCGTGGCCGGGCGGATCACGCGGGTCTTGTCGATACGGGTCATGTAATTCTCAGGCTTGGGCGAAAGCGACAGACGCCTTCAGCACGTTCGTGAGCACCGCGCGCAAGGGCGCGGCCTGGGTGTCGTAGTAGGGCGTGGGCCAGGCGCCAGGCGTTGGCGGATCGGCCGGATCGTCCATGTAGCCGCGGCAGGCGAGCTCCATCTGGATGGCGTGGACGCCCTCGTCTGGTCGACCATAGTGGCGGGTGGTCCAGCCGCCCTTGAACCGGCCGTTGGTGACGCGGCTGAAGGTGCTGGCATCGCACGCCGCCTCGACGCTCGCGGTGAGCTCGGGCGAGCAACTCGCGCCGGAATTGGTGCCGAGGTTGAAGTGCGGCAGCTCACCATCGAACAGTCGCGGAATCCGCGAGCGGATGGAGTGGGCTTCGTAGAGGACTACTTTGGCATGCTGCTTTCGCAGCCTGGCGATCTCGGCCGCCAGAGCCGCGTGGTACGGCTCGAAATAGACCGATCGCCGACGTGCGATTTCAGCCTCGTCAGGCGTCGCGCCCGCGTAGAGCGGTTCGCCGTCGAATGTCGTCGTCGGACACAGCTCCGTAGTCGCCTGGCCGGGGTAGAGCGAGGCGCCTGACGGGTCGCGATTGACGTCGATGACGCTCCTGCTGATCGTCGTGCGGACGGTGGTGGCGCCGAGGTCCGCCGCGAAGCTGTAGAGGCGATGGATCCACCAGTCGGCGTCCTTGCGCGCCAGCCAGGGAGAGGCCAGCTGGGCCTCGACGTCACGCGGCAGGTCAGTCCCCGTATGCGGGAAGCTGACGATCAGCGGCGCATCTCCGCGCCGTACCTCCAGCCAGTCCATCAACCGACTCCGGGCAGGCTGACTGCACCCGCGGCGGCGATGGCGCCGCCCGAGCGCACGAGTTCGTTGGCCGCTTGCATATCCGGATGGAAGTGGCGGTCGTCGTCGAGATGCGGCACCTGGGCCCGCAAGCCCGCACGGACCGCTTCCAGTGCGATGCTCGACGCCAGAGGGGCGTGGAAATCGCAGCCCTGCGCTCCCGCAAGCAATTCGATTCCCAACACGCCGACGACGTTCTCCACCATGTCCAACAACCGCCTGGCTCCGTGCGCAGCCATCGAGACGTGATCTTCCTGGTTGGCGGAGGTCGGGATGGAGTCGACGCTGGCCGGATAGGCCTTCTGCTTGTTTTCTGACACCAACGCCGCCGCGGTGACCTGCGGGATCATGAAGCCTGAGTTCAAACCGGGTTTCGGCGTGAGGAACGCGGGAAGGCCGGATAGCGCAGGATCGACGAGCATGGCGATGCGCCGCTCGGCGAGCGAGCCGATCTCGCAGATCGCCAGAGCGATCATGTCGGCGGCGAAGGCCACTGGCTCGGCGTGGAAGTTGCCGCCCGACAGGGCCTCGTCTGTATCGGCGAAGATCAGCGGATTGTCCGAGACGCCGTTGGCTTCGGTCGCGAGGGTCGCAGCCGCTTGACGCAGGACGTCGAGCGCGGCTCCCATGACCTGGGGTTGGCAGCGCAGGCAATAGGGGTCCTGCACCCGCTCGTCATCCTTCAGATGGGAGGCGCGGATCGCCGAGCCGGCCATGAGCGATCGCAGCGCGTGGGCCGTCTGGATTTGTCCGTCGTGGCGACGCAAGGCGTGGATGCGGTGGTCGAATGGCGTGTCCGACCCCTTCGCGGCCTCGGTCGAAAGGGCACCGGTGATAAGCCCGGTCTGGAACAGCCGTTCGGTCTCGAAGAGCCCAGCGAGCGCGTTGGCCGTCGAGAACTGGGTTCCGTTCAGCAACGCCAAGCCTTCCTTCGGGCCGAGGACGAGCGGTGCGAGGCCCGCTTCGGCAAGCGCCTCGTGCGCGGGGCGGCGTACGCCAGCCACGAAAATCTCCCCGACCCCGATCATGGTGGCGGCCATGTGGGCCAGCGGCGCCAGGTCGCCGGACGCGCCGACAGATCCTTGCGCCGGCACGACCGGCGTCAGATCCTTCGCCAACATCGCTTCCAGCAACGCCGTGGTGGCTGGACGAACGCCCGAGGCGCCTTGGGCGAGGCTCGCGAGCTTCAAGGCGAGCATCAACCGGATGACCGCGATGGGGGAGGGGGAGCCGACGCCAGCGGCGTGCGACAGCACGATATTGCGCTGCAAGGTCTCGAGATCGGCAGCTTCAATGCGGACGCTGGCGAGTTTTCCGAACCCGGTATTGATGCCGTAGACGGGCTCGCCCTTTGCAAGGATGCGCTCGACTGCGGCGGCGCTTTGCTCGATCGCCGCGCCTGAGGTCGGATCTAGCCGGACGTCCGCGCCCCGATAGATCGCGCGCCATTCGGCCAGGCTCACTTCGCCCGGGCGCAACACAACACAGTTCATTTTCCGCTCCACACGCGCGCATGGAGCGGGTTGAACCCCATGCGATAGACAAGTTCGGCTGGGCGCTCGATGTCCCAGATGGCGAGATCGCAGGTCTTGCCGGCTTCCAGCGTTCCGGTTGCGCGGCCCAACCCGAGGGCGCGCGCGGCGTCGCGGGTCACGCCCGCCAGGCACTCGTCGACGGTGAGGCGAAACAGCGTCGCGGCCATGTTCATGGTCAACAGCAGTGAGGTCAGCGGCGAGGTGCCCGGGTTGCAGTCGGTCGCCAGGGCGATCGGCACGCCCGCGCCGCGGAGGGCGTCGATCGGCGGCAAGCGCGTCTCACGGACGAAATAGAAGGCGCCAGGGAGCAGGGTCGCGACGACGCCGGCGCGAGCCATGGCGGCGACCCCATCCATGTCGAGATGTTCCAGATGATCGGCGGACAGGGCGCTGAAGTTCGCCGCCAGGGCGGCCCCGTGTTGGTTGGAAAGCTGCTCGGCGTGCAGCTTCACGGGCAGGCCATGCGCCTGCGCTGCTTCAAAGACGCGGCGGGTCTGGGCCGGCGTAAATCCAATGCCTTCGCAGAACGCGTCCACTGCGTCGGCCAGGCCTTCCGCTGCGATGACGGGAAGCATGCGCCCGCAGACCTCGGTGATGTAACCGTCGGGATCTCCGGTCCATTCGGGTGGCAGGGCGTGCGCGCCGAGGAAGGTGGTGACGATGCGCACCGGGCGTTCCGAGGCCAGGCGGCGGGCCGCGCGCAGGCACTTGATTTCATGTTCCAGCGACAAACCATAGCCGGACTTGATCTCGACTGTGGTCGCGCCTTCGGCGATCAGCGCGTCGAGCCGCGGCAGCGCTGCCGCCACCAGGTCGTCTTCGTCGGCCGCGCGGGTCGCCCGCATGGTCGAGACGATGCCGCCGCCGGCCCGCGCAATCTCCTCGTACGAGGCGCCGGCGAGCCGCATTTCGAATTCCCGCGCGCGGTCGCCGCCGAAGACGAGGTGCGTGTGCGGATCGATCAGTCCTGGCGTGATCCAGCGGCCTTCGCAGTCGATGGTTTCGGCCGGAGCGAAGGTGGGGGCCTGTGCTGCCGGGCCGGCGTACAGAATGCGGCCGTCCCGCGAGGCGATGGCGCCGCGTTCGATTTCGCCGATTTTCGGATGCTCGGGCGCCAGAGTCGCCAGCCGGGCGTTGGTCCAGAGCCGGTCGCATCGCATGTTCGCCTCCTTCCCCGTCGTCGCTAATATGTATAGACATATGTCCAGGCGAGGAGGCTTGTCCAGTGGCTGATCACTCTCAAACGATCTGGTTCGAAAGCGCGTTGCTTGAAGCCGGTTGGGCGCGGAATGTCCGTTTGACCTTGAGCGACGGCGTCATCGCTCGCGTTGAGACGGACGTCGCGCGCGCCGCGGGCGAGGATGCGTATGGTCCGGCGCTGCCAGGTCTGCCGAACCTGCATAGTCACGCGTTTCAGCGCGGCATGGCGGGCCTGGCGGAAGCGCGCGGCCCCTCGGCGGACAGTTTCTGGACCTGGCGCGAGGTGATGTATCGGTTCACGGGGAGACTGCGGCCCGAGGACCTGCACGCGATCGCCGCGCAGGCCTATGTCGAGATGCTGGAGACCGGCTTTACGCGGGTCGGAGAGTTTCACTACCTCCACCACGACCAGGGCGGGGTGCGGTTCGCCAACCCGGCCGAGATGGCGGTCGCGATCGCCGCGGCTGCGGCCGATGCGGGAATCGGACTGACCCTGTTGCCGGTGTTTTACGCGCACTCAGGTTTCGGCGGAGCGTCGCCCACCGCCGGACAAGCCCGATTCATCAACGATCTGGACGGCTTCGCTCGCTTGCTGGACGAGAGTCGCGCCGCGGTCGCGCCGCTGCCCGGTGCGGTGGTCGGCCTAGCGCCGCATAGCCTGCGCGCCGTGACGCGAGAGGAACTTACGGCGCTGGTCGGATTGGCCGGCGATCTGCCAATGCACATCCACATCGCCGAGCAGACCAAGGAGGTCGACGACTGCCAGGCCTGGTCAGGCGCGCGGCCGGTCGAGTGGTTGCTTGCAAACGCCCCCGTAGGCCCCAATTGGTGCCTGGTTCACGCTACGCACATGACGCCGGCGGAGACTGGGGCGCTGGCGCGGAGCGGGGCCGTCGCGGGGCTCTGTCCCATCACCGAAGCCAACCTCGGCGATGGTCTTTTTCCGGCGGTCGAGTACGCGGAGGCCGGCGGCCGCTTCGGGATCGGATCCGACTCCAATGTCATGATAGATGCGCCCGAAGAACTGCGTCTCCTGGAGTACGGCCAGCGGCTAGCGCGCCGGACACGCAACGTGCTCGCCCGCGACGCAGGACGTTCCACGGGAGCCGACCTCTATCGGGACGCCGTCGCCGGTGGTGCGCAGGCGCTGGGACGTCCCGCCGCCGTGCTCGCCATGGGGGCGGCTGCGGATTTCGTCAGTCTCGACCCGACTCACCCGACGCTCGTCGCTCGCGCGGACGATGCGATCCTCGACAGCCTCGTATTCGCCGGCCGCCGGGATATGGTCGACGGTGTCTGGCGGGGCGGGGCGAAGCTCGTCACTAATGGGCGACACCATCGGCGTGTGGAGATCGCCGCGCGTTATCGTCAGGCCCTGGAGTATGTGCTCGCGTGAACAAGCCCGCTCCCGTCGCCGAGGCCGAAGCCCCGGCCGCCCTGCATCAGCGGATCCGCACCGACATCGAGGCCAAGATTCTCTCGGGTGAATTGGGCCCCGGCGACCGGATACCCTTCGAGCACGAGCTCACGGAACAGTACGGCTGTTCGCGCATGACGGTGAGCAAGGCGATATCGGCCTTGGCGGAGGCCGGATTGATCGAGCGTCGCCGGCGAGCCGGATCCTTCGTCGCCCGGCCACGCGTGCACTCCGCCGTGCTCGATATCCCGGACCTGCGCGCCGAAATCGAAGGGCGCGGTCAGGTCTATCGCTTCGAGCTGATCACCTGCGTCCAGCGCGCCGCCGACGGTCCGGACGAAGCCGAATTGGCCGGCGGACGCACGCTGCTCGTCTTGCGAGGGGTTCACTTTGCTGACGCCCGGCCGTTTTCGCTTGAGGATCGCCTGATCAGCCTGCGCGCGGCGCCCGAAGCGGCCCGGGTCGACTTCGCGGAGATCTCGCCCGGGGCCTGGCTTCTGGAGCACATTCCGTGGACCGAGGCCGAGAACCGCATCTCGGCGCTGGCCGCCGATGCCGAAGCCGCACGGCTGCTGGCCGTGCCGCCGCGAACGGCCTGCCTGGCGGTCGAGCGCCGCACGTGGCGGGCAGGGGTCGGGGTGACGCGGGTGCGGCAGCTGTTTCCGGGCGAGAGCTATGACTTAGTCGCCCGTTTCGGCCCCTCACGCAGCTAGGCTTGCAAAGGGGGCCCGCGCGCGCGAAATCGGAGTCGTGACGACCCTCCTTTGGTTTCGCAGCGACCTGCGCCTGAGCGACAATCCCGCCCTTGCCGCGGCGCTTGCACACGGCGGTCCGATCGTGCCGCTGTTCATTCTTGATGACGAGGACGCCGGTCGTTGGCGGGCCGGCGGGGCTTCGCGGTGGTGGTTGCACCACTCGCTGCGGACGCTGGCCGCCGACCTGGCGAAGCGCGGCTCTCACCTGATTCTGCGACGTGGCCCGGCCGAACGCGAGCTTGATCGCGTCGCGGGCGAAGTCGGCGCCCGGAAGGTAGTTTGGAACCGGCGCTATGAGCCCTGGGCCGTCTCGCGCGACGAGGGCCTAAAGGCCGCCCTCAAGGGGCGCGGGATTACTGCGCGCAGCTTCAACGCCGGCCTGTTGCGCGAGCCGTGGGAGGTGGTGAACGGCAAGGGCGAGCCCTATCGCGTGTTCACGCCGTTCTGGCGGGCGCTGCGCGCCGGCCTCGACCTTCCGGCGCCGAGCGAGGCTCCTCGGCATATCCCGGCGCCGCAGGTCTGGCCTGCCGGCGAGGCGCTCGGCGACTGGGGCCTTACGCCGTCGCGCCCCGATTGGGCGGGCGGCCTGCGCGAGACTTGGACTCCGGGCGAATCCGGCGGGCAGGAACGGCTCGACGCCTTCGCCGGTCGCGCCAGCCTCGCCTATGGCGAGGCTCGCAACCTGCCGGGGCGGGAAGGGACCTCGCGGTTGTCGCCGCACCTGCACTTCGGCGAGATCGGCCCGCGCCAGGTTTGGCGCGCCCTGACCGCCGCCGCGTTCGCCGAGACCGGCGACCTGACGCCCTCCGGCGTCGAGGTCTTTCTTTCCGAGATCGCCTGGCGCGAGTTTTCTCACCACCTGCTCTTTCACGCTCCGGCCCTGCCGGAGCAACCGTTGCGGCCGGAGTTCGCGGCCTTTCCCTGGATCCAGGATTCCAAGGGCCTGGAGGCTTGGCGTCGCGGCTTGACCGGCTATCCGATTGTCGACGCCGGCATGCGCCAGCTTTGGGCTACCGGCTGGATGCACAACCGCGTGCGGATGATCGTCGCTTCGTTCCTGATCAAGGATCTGCTGATCGACTGGCGTGAGGGGCAAGACTGGTTCTGGGACACCTTGGTCGACGCCGATCTCGCCAACAACTCCGCCAGTTGGCAGTGGGTGGCTGGGTCGGGGGCCGACGCCGCGCCGTATTTTCGAGTCTTCAATCCGGTGACCCAGGGACAGAAGTTCGATCCCGACGGCGCCTATGTTCGCCGCTGGGTTCCGGAACTCGCGGCCCTGCCGGACAAGCTGCTGCACGCGCCCTGGACGGCTCGGCCGCTCGAGCTCGCAGACGCCGGGGTTCGGCTCGGCGTCACCTATCCGGCGCCGATCGTCGATCATGCGATCGCGCGCGAGCGAGCTCTTGCGGCCTATGCCTTGGCGCGGGCCTAGCGGACCGCCGCGACGTCCCGGTGCACTTGCTCCCAATCGGTCATGTAGACCGCCGCGATCAGGCGGGCGAGCGGATCGGTGGCCGAGGCCTTCGCATCCCATACCGCCAGGTTCTCGTGACGCGCGCCTGAGACGCGGACCAGAAGCGGCCGTTGGCCGGGCCCCCCGAGCCAGGACGAGTCGTGGGCCAGTTCGCGGGCCAGGGCTCTGGGGTCAAACTCGGCTGGCGGTGTCCGATCGGTGACGAGCAGCGCCATGGTCGTGCCCGCGCTCAGCGGCTGCACGCGGCCGTGCGGAGGCCCCGCAACCACTACGTTGCGTCGGGCCATGAAGTCGTAGGGATTGAGCGCGACCTCCAGCACGGCCCCCTCCAGCCAGGGCGTCACGTATCGGCCGTTCTTCTCGATGGTCTTGGGATCATCCTTGAGGATGCGCTTGGCGTTGAAGGTCAGGTTGGCGGTGACCGGCAGCACGCCTTCCTCCTCGGTGGGCGCGCGGCTGATGTTGATCGCGACGCTGAGGCTGGCCCCATGGATATCGGCCAGCGACGGTTGGCTCATCAACGCCTTGAAGACGACCTCCAGCCGTCGGCGCAGCAGATCGGCCTGGGGCGCCGGCAGCTTGCCGCCATAGACGCCGTGCACGAACATCGCCGGTGTGGCCGGATAGACGCCGGGCGCGGATTCCGAGCTGCTGGTCCCCAAGGTCGATCCTGGACCATGGCTGCGCCAGTACTTGAGCAGATGCGGCGGCGCGTACTTGTCGCTGGCCGGGGTCTGGGCGTGGGCGGCCGCGCCGGTCAGCCACAATCCAGTCATGCATAGTGCGGCGAGAGCGGTCAGCAGGCGGTGCATGTCGGGCTCCTTCGAACGCCCGACACCTGCCCCATGCGCCTGCCGCCGGCCTGTCGGCTTCGCCCAAAGCCGCTGTTGGCTCGTCTAATCGACGGATCAGAGATCCAGGCCGCTCTCCCGCCGTATCAGCGGATTTTCCATTGGCTCGGCGACCCTGGTCAGCGTGTTGCGGTCGCGATGCTGGAACAGACCCTCCTGGCCGCGCACCGCCAGCATGGTGTCGGAGACGTAGCTCCAGCTCCCATCGTCGTTGAAGGTGATCTCCAGCTGATAGCTGTCCGTCCGGAACGCATGCTCGAGGAACGCCGTCGAGCTGATGCCGTGCTGGGTGTCGCCGCGGGTCGCCTTGACGACGATGCCAGTCTTGGTGGCTGCGCCGCCGGCGAGCGCCGTCTGGCCGCGCGGGATCGCCAGCGACTGCAGGATCAGGCCGGTCGCGGGCTCGTAGAGCCAGTAGCCGACCTGGTCGTGGAACGTCGTCTCTTCGCCCACGGCGATGATGCGGACGTGATAGCGCAGTCCGTAGAACAGCTGCGGTCCGTTGGCTTGCGGATCGATCGGCCGCATGACGATCCGCTCGATGTATTCGCGCCGCTCGGGGCCATCGGCCTTGGGGTTCACGTCGAGACCCTTACGGCCCTCCCAGGTTCCAGCCAGTCGCCGCAGAGGGCCCAGGTTCGCCAGGCCGTCCGGGTCCACGTCCGCCGGCTCGGTGAAGATGTCGTCGGGGAACGGGTTCACGGGCGCCTCCTCGCGTCTGTGTTGCTGCCCTGCCAATGCCAAGCCCCGCACGCGACGGTCAAGCTCAGCTGCATTGGAGCGGTCCCTAAGAGCTGGCATAAGACGGGATCGATCGGCTGGGGCGGAGGGCGATGATGGGCGAATTCATGCGCGAGGGCGGTTGCCGCTGCTGCCAGGTGCGGTTCAAGGTCTCCGCCCCGCCGCTGATCACAATGGCCTGCCACTGCACCGGCTGTCAGAAGATGACCGCCAGCGCCTTCTCGCTGAGCGTCCTGACACGCAGCGCCGGGTTCGAGGTGACACGGGGTGAGCCGGTCCTTGGCGGCCTGCACGGCGCGACACGGCATTTCTTCTGCCCACACTGCAAGAGCTGGATGTTCACGCGGCCCGACGACGCGCCGCATTTGGTCAACGTCCGCACGACCTTGCTGGATGACCCCAGCGGCCTTGAGCCGTTCATGGAGACCATGACCGCCGAGAAACTGCCCTGGGCGGTCACCCCGGCGGTCGAGAGTTTCGAGGGCTTCCCGCCGCCCGAGGCATACGCGCCGATGATGGCGGCGTTCGCCGCCGGCCGCGCGGACTGACGGCTATTTCGTTCCGATCACCATCGAGTCCGGGCCGACCAGCGGCTGCACCTTGGCGTCGCGGAACCCGGCCTCTTTCATCCAGCCGATGCAGTCGGCGCCGGTGTAGTCGAAGCCGCCATTGGTCTCGATCAGCATGTTCAGGCTCATCAGCAGTCCGAACGCGTTCTGCCGTCGCGCGTCGTCGATGATCGCGTCGTAGACGATCAGCCGCCCCCCAGCCGGCAAGGCGGCGTAGGCCTTGGCCAGCAAGCCGCGCTTCTGGGCCAGGTCCCAGTCGTGCAGGATGTGGCCCATGATGATCACGTCGGCCGTCGGCATGGGATCTGCGAAGAAGTCCCCGGCGGCGAAGCGCACGCGGTCCTGCAGGCTGTTTTCCTTCACATAGGCGTCGAACACGGGCTGCACGACCGGAAGGTCGAAACCGGCGCCCGTCAGGTGCGGATGCGCCCGGGCGATCGCCACCGTCGCCCCGCCTTGGGCGCAGCCGACATCGACGAACGACTTGACCTCGGTCCACGGAAACAGCGCCGCCATGGCGTGCGCCGCCGGCAGGCTGACCCCGGTCATCCCGCGCAGGAAGCTCTCCAGGATCTCCGGGTCGGAATAGATGACTGCGAACAGGTCCTCGCCGCCGTCCTTGGCCTCGTTCTGCGGCAGGCCGGTCTGCAGCGCCTCGGTCAGCCCGTCCCAGAACCGGTAGAGCCGCTTGTTGGCCATTTCCAGGATGCCGCCGACATAGCTGGGCTTGGCCCGATCCAGGTACAGCGCGGTCTCCGCCGTATTGGCGTAGGCGCCGGCCGCATCCCGGTTCAGCACGCCGAGCGCCACCAGCGCGTCGAAGAAGTCACGCGCCGCGCGCGGGTGCAGCTTCAGGCTCCTGGTCAGTTCCTCCAACGATTTGGGACCGCCGCCCAGCTGCGTGAACACGCCCAGCTCGACGGCGCTCAGCAGCGCCTTGGAGCCCCAGAATCCCCAGCCGAGTTGCATGATCCCTTCGGGGGTCACCGCTCGCGCATCGTCCATGCCAGCCTCCTGACGGCTCCGCCCCGCGGGAACGGTCCGCCTGGCCGCAGTCGTTGTCAAACGACGTTCGTCGAGCGTGTTCGCTGAAGCGCGATTTCGGGGTGACCCCGCTCAAGCGCGGGCGTTAAGCTGGCGCTGCAGTTGGGAGTACGTCATGCGTGCATATCTGATCGGAGCCTTCGCCACGCTGGTCCTGGGCGGATCGGCCGCCGCCGGTTCATCGGAATGCTCGCGGACCCTCGATGGGGGCTGGCGCTGTAAGGAGCCGGACGGGCACGTCACCGAGCGGCGTCCGGACGGCGAAGGCGGCGCGCGGACGACCTCCACCGACCCGCGCAAATGGGGCACGACCGACGGCCACGGCCGCGGGATCACGCCGCCCGACAGTATGATCCGCAACTCGCCGATCCTGCGGCGCGAGGCCTGGGGCCGGGTCACCGATCCATGGGAGCCGCGCAAGACGCCGGCCCCGTCGCCGGGCGGATGGCGCGCGCCGAGCCTGCCCGGTTCCTGATCTAAGGCGTCCAGCCGGGCAGGGCCGCCGCCTGCCGGATCCAGTCCGCCATCTGCGCCTCGTCCAGTTCGTCGCCTTCATAGATGTCTATCCAGCGCCCCTGGCCGCTTTTCGGCGTGCCGCCCGGCGGGATCGGAACCAGCGAGAGGCCGTCGAAGAAGGTGACCTTCACGTACTTGGTCAGCACATGGAACGAGACGAACCAGCCGCCGGCCTCCGATCCATAGAACGGCGAGTTCCACCGCACGCCCTTCCGCGCGGTCGGCACGGTCGCCATCACCAAAGCGTCCAGCCGCCGGCCGAGCTCGCTCTTCCAGCCGGGCATGGCGGCGATATAGGCCTGGACCGGCCCGTCGCCGTCGCCCTTGCCGATCTGCGGGTTTCCGCCGGCCAACAGCTTAGGCGAGGTCATGGCGACCGCTCAGACTCGTCCTGCGCCGCTTGGCGACATAGGGCAGCAGGAAGAGGTAGAGCCCAGTCGGCAGCAGCAGCGCCAGCGGAGCCAGCGCCAGGAAGCCGACCCAGGTTGCAGACGACCCCTGAACCATGGCGACGATGTTGAGGATGACCGCCGCCGTGAAGGCGACCGACACCCAGCGGTGAACCGTGCGGATCCACTTGTTCCAGTCCATTCGCACCTCCATTGGTCAGTCGAGCCGGGCCAGAACGTCTTCCAGCGCTCCGAAGAACCGCGGCCAACCAGCGCTCGCGCCGCGGAACGCCATTTCGTTTTCCGGTCCGAAGCCGGCCTGCTCCATGCGCAGTCGCGTGCCGGTCGAGGTCGGCGTCAGCGTCCAGGTGACGACGCTCTCGAGCCCCATGCCCGCCCAGGTGTAGGCCAGCGACGTCGGCGGCTCGACCGCCAGGACCTCGCAATTCACCGCGCCCCATTCGGCGCTTAGGCTGAATCCGTGGCCCACCACCGGCTGGAAATCGTTCTTCATCAGCCACTCGGCGATCAGGTGCGGCTGGGTCAGGGCCCGCCAGATCTTCTCGGGGGCGAACGGGAGCTCCCGTTCGACGACGACGGTGCGGGCTTGGGTCGCGGTGGCGCTCACTGGTCCATCCTCCTGAGCAAATCTTCGAGTTCATCAAACCGGCTTTCCCAGAAGCGGTTCATCTCCCGGGTCCAATCAACCAGGGGGGCCAGAGCCCCGATCTGGGCGCGGTAGTGGGTCTGGCGGCCCTCGGGCCGATCACGCACCAGCCCGGCCAGCTTCAGCGCCGCCAGGTGCTTGGAGACCGCCGGCTGCGAAACGCCGGCCCGAGCGGTGAGGGCGCCGACCGTCTGTTCGCCGTCACGACACAGCCGTTCAAAGATCGCCCGGCGGGTCGGATCGGCGAGGGTGCGGAAGATAAGATCCTGGGCTTTTGGCATTCCGATCAATAACTCATTGGCTATGAATTAATCCATATCTCTGCGGTTATGGATTAGTCAAGGGGCGGCGATCCGCCTTATCGAAAGGTCGCTTGCAGCCAGCCGACCACCGCCACCTGCAAGGCGATGCGCTGGTCGTTGTAGCTGTGGTCCGTCGGAAAGCGGACGCGCGCAGGCTTGGGGCCGCCAGCCGCCTCGATGGCGTCGGCGACGGCCTGGTCGGCGGGCTCGTTTCCATCGTCCGAGCTGATGATCAGCGCTGGCCGTCCAGCCATCTCGGCGGCGTTGGTGCGCCAGTCCCAGGCCTGGGCGTTGGCCAGCACTTCGTCAGCCAGGGCTGTCGGGGCGGCGTTCGTGAAACGTGCATCGTCGGTCAGCGCCATGATCGCCTCGGCCATGCCGGTCGGCGTGTCCAGGGTCGCAGCCATGCCGCCGAGATCGGCGGCCGAGATGACGATAAAGCCCGCCACCGGCTCGTCGCCCAGCATCACGGTGTCGAAACCGCCCATGCTGTGGCCCAGGACCACGAGGCGGCTTGCATCGACCTTGTCGGCGTTGGACGGGTGGCGCAGCCAGGTCAGCGCGGCGCGGGCGTCCTCGATCGTGTTGCCGAAGCTGAACTGGCCGGGCGCGCCCCAGACCCCGCGATAATGGATCGCCATGACGTTCCAGCCTGCGCGCTGGATCGACCGCGCCAGGTCTAGGTTCAGCTCCGTCCCTGGGAATCCGTGCAGCAGCAGGACGCTCGGATGCGGCCCCTTGCCGGCTGCGGTGAACCAGCGGGCGGGCACGTCGACCCCGGCGGTGTGATACCGGGTCTGCTGCAGATACGCCGGGAAATCCTTGTCGGGCGCGGGATCGGCGACCACGGCCTGTGGCGGCGCTGTCTGCGCCGTGCTGGTCGAGGCCGGCGCCAGCAGCGCGATCGTCAGCAGCAGGCTCTTCATCCGCAGCTCCCCCTGGACGGGTGAGACTAGGCGGATCGACGCGCAGTTGTCACCGCCTCAGACGGGCATGGCGGTGGTGTACTTGACCTGGCTCAGCGCGAAGTGGGAGGCGGCAGTCGCCACGTTCGGGTGGTTCAGCACCACGCCCATCAGAAACCGCTCGTAGCCGGCGACGTCGGCTACCACCACGCGCATCAGATAATCCCACTCTCCGGACATCGAATGGCACTCCATGATCTCCGGCCGGGCGCGCAGGAAGGCCTCGAACTCCTGGCGCTGAGCGGTGGCGTGCGACTTCATCCGCAACTGGCACATGACATTGACCCCGCGCCCGACCCGCTCGGCGTCGACCAGCCGCACCGCCTCGCGCAGCACGCCGGCCGCCTCCAGCGCCTTGATTCGACGCCAGCACGAGGCCGGCGAGGCGCCCACCTGTTCGGCCAGCACAGCATGACTCTGCGAGGCGTCGGCCTGCAGGGCGCGAAGCAACTTCCGGTCGATCTCGTCCAGTTGATGCGCATCTTTCATGAATTGGCTCGCCGGTGAAACGCTACGTCAGATGATCTCCAAAATGGCGCGAGATTGAAAGCCGTTCATCGCGGACTGCGCGTAACTTTCTTCTTCGACGAAGGAGGATGCCGCAATGACCGACGTGATCGCCCCCGCGCGCTCGCTGTTCGCCGGGCTGAAGGCCCAGGCGCCCGATCCGCTGCTGTCTCTGATCGCCCTCTATAAGAACGATCCGCGGGCCCAGAAGCTCGACCTTGGCGTCGGGGTCTATCGCGACGCGACCGGTGACACCCCGGTGTTCGGCGCCATGAAGGCCGCCGAGCGGGTGCTGCTCGAAACGCAAGCCACCAAGGCCTATCTCGGCCCCGAAGGCGACTTCGGCTTCCTGGACGCGATCACGCCGGTGGTGTTCGGAAAGGGGCGGGCCGGGGAGGGACTGTTCGCGGTCCAGACGCCCGGCGGCACCGGCGCCCTGCGCTTGGCGGCCGAGCTCGCCAACGCCGGCACGCCCGGCGCCAAGATCTGGATGGGCACGCCGTCCTGGCCGATCCACGCCCCGATCTTCCGCCAGGCCGGCATGGTCGTGGAGACCTTCCGCTACTTCGATCCCGCCACCCAGCGTATCTGCTTCGACGAGATGATGGCCGCCCTGGCCAGGGTCGAGGCCGGCGATGTCGTGCTGCTGCACGGCGCCTGCCACAACCCGACCGGCGCGGACCTGTCGCTGGCGCAATGGGGCGAAGTCGCCGCCCTACTGAACGCGCGCGGCGCGGTCCCGTTGATCGACCTGGCCTATCAGGGACTGGGCGCCGGCCTCGACGAGGACGCCGCCGGAATGCGGCTGGTCATGGAGGCCAGCGAGAGCGCGATCGTCGCCTATTCCTGCGACAAGAATTTCGGCCTCTACCGCGAGCGCACCGGCGCGCTGTTCGTCCGCGCCCGCGGCCATGAGGACGTGGTCCGCTCGAACATCCTGCAACTGGCCCGTTGCGCCTGGTCGATGCCGCCGGACCACGGCGCCGCGGCCGTCCGCGTGATCCTGGAAGACGCCGCCCTGACGGCCCAATGGCGGGCCGAACTGGACGCCATGCGCACGCGTTTGAACCAGGTGCGCGCGGCGCTGGCCGAGGCCGATCCGCGCCTGGAGCCCCTGCGCGACCAGCACGGCTTGTTCGCCCTGCTGCCGCTGAGCCAGGCCCAGGTCGAGGCCATGCGTCGCGACCACGCCGTCTACATGGCCGGTTCCGGCCGCATCAACATCGCCGGCCTGAAGGCCGACACCGTTCAGCCATTCGTGCAGGCGCTGGACGCCTGCCTCAAGGGAGCCGCCTGACATGACCGTGACCCCGGAAAACCCCATCGGCCTCGACGGCTTCGAGTTCGTCGAGTTCACTAGTCCCGATCCGGCCAAGATGGCCGCCCTGATCGAGCAGCTCGGCTTCACGGCCTATTCCAAGCACCCGACCAAGGCGATCGTCCGCTACAAGCAGGGCCGCACCAACCTGCTGGTCAACCAGGAGCCGGCCGGCCAGGCCGCCGACTTCCGCGGCGCCCACGGTCCGTCGGCCAACGGCATGGCGTTCCGCGTCGCCGACGCCAAGGCCGCCTATGAGCTGGCGCTCTCGCGCGGCGCCAAGCCGGCCGACGCCTCGAGTTCGGCGCTGTCGGACGCCTACGTGCTCGAAGGGATCGGCGGCTCGCTGCTCTATCTGGTCGACCGCTTCGGCGACAAGGGCACGATCTACGACGCCTGGGAGCAGATCCCGGGAGCGGCGGAAGCCGAGGCCAAGAACGCCGTCGGCCTCGACCTGCTCGACCACCTGACCCACAACGTCAAGCGCGGCCAGATGCGCACCTGGTCGACCTTCTATAACCAGATCTTCGGCTTCGAGGAGCAGAAGTACTTCGACATCAAAGGCCAGGCCACGGGCCTGTTCAGCCAGGCGATGATCGCGCCAGACAAGGCCATCCGCATCCCGCTGAACGAGAGCCAGGACGACAAGTCTCAGATCGAAGAGTTCATCCGCGAGTACAACGGCGAGGGCATCCAGCACCTGGCCTTCACGACCGACAACATCTTCGAGACGGTCGAGGCCCTGCGCGCCCGCGGCGTGAAGCTGCAGGACACCATCGAGACCTACTACGAGCTGGTCGACAAGCGCGTCCCCGGCCACGGCGAGGACCTCGAGCGGCTGCGCAAGAACCGCATCCTCATCGACGGCAATGTCGGCGACGAAGGCATCCTTCTGCAGATCTTCACCGAGAACCTGTTCGGCCCGATCTTCTTCGAGATCATTCAGCGCAAGGGCAACGAAGGCTTCGGCAACGGCAACTTCCAGGCGCTGTTCGAGTCCATCGAACTCGACCAGATCCGCCGCGGCGTCATCAAGGTCGATGCGGCCTAAGTAGACGTGGGGGCGCAAGCCCCCTCAGTCAGCCGGTGGCTGACAGCTCCCCCAGAGGGGGAGCATCTTGGTCTTCAGATCCTCCCCCTCTGGGGGAGGTGGCGCGCGTAGCGCGACGGAGGGGGAAACCGGCCGTGGAGAAAACCATGCCGCTGAACTACATGTCCGGCTTCGGGGGAAGCTTCGAGACGCAGGCCGTCGCCGGCGCCCTGCCGGTGGGCCAGAACTCGCCGCAGCAGACGCCGTTCGGGCTGTTCGCTGAGCAACTGTCGGGCAGCGCCTTCACCGCGCCGCGGCACGAGAACAAGCGCTCCTGGCTCTACCGCCTGCGCCCCACCGCCAGCCATGCCCCGTTCAAGCCCTATGACGGCGGCAAGCTGCTGCGCTCAGGGCCGTTCGATGAGGTCCCGCCCAACCCCAATCGCCTGCGCTGGGATCCGCTGCCGATCCCGGCCGAGCCGACCGACTTCGTTGACGGGCTCGTCACCTACGCCGGCAACGGCGATGTCGGGACCTTCGCCGGCATCGCCGTCCATCTCTACGCCGCCAACCGCTCGATGCAGGGGCGGGTGTTCTACGACGCCGACGGCGAACTGCTGATCGTGCCGCAGGACGGCGAACTGATGATCGCCACGGAACTCGGCCGCCTGGAGCTGAAACCGGGCGAGATCGCGCTGATCCCGCGCGGCGTGCGCTTCCGCGTCGAGCTGGCCGGCCCCTCCGCCCGCGGCTATGTTTGCGAAAACTACGGCGCGCCGTTCCGCCTGCCCGAACTCGGCCCCATCGGCGCCAACGGCCTGGCCAATTCCCGCGACTTCCAGACGCCCGTCGCCTGGTTTGAGGATCGCGACGAACCCACGGAAGTCGTGCAGAAATTCCAGGGCGCGCTGTGGACCACGACGCTCGACCACAGCCCGCTCGACGTCGTCGCCTGGCACGGCACGCTCGCGCCCTGCAAGTACGACCTGGACCGCTTCAACACGATCAACACGGTCAGCTACGACCATCCCGATCCATCGATCTTCACGGTCCTGACGTCGCCGTCCGAGATCCCCGGCACCGCCAACTGCGACTTCGTGATCTTCCCGCCGCGCTGGATGGTGGCCGAGCATACGTTCCGCCCGCCGTGGTTCCACCGCAACGTGATGAGCGAGTTCATGGGCCTGATCCATGGGGCCTATGACGCCAAGGCCGGCGGCTTCGCGCCGGGCGGCGCCTCGTTGCACAACTGCATGAGCGGCCACGGCCCCGACCGCGAGAGCTACGAGAAGGCGGTCGCCTCCAACCTCGCCCCGCACAAGATCGAGAACACCATGGCCTTCATGTTCGAAAGCCGCTGGGTAATCCGTCCGACCCGGTTCGCAACCGAAACCCCGCTGCACCAGCTCGACTACGACGACTGCTGGACCGGCTTCTCCAAGGCGCAAGTTCCCAGCAAATGATCGACGAGACCCACGACCCGGCGCGTACCAGCTGGGTGTCGAGCGCCGAAGGCCACGCCGACTTCCCGATCCAGAATCTGCCGCTCGGCGTCTTCTCGCCGAACGGCGGCGCGCCGCGCGGCGGCGTCGCCATCGGCGACATGATCCTCGACCTGTCGCTGGCCGCCCGTTCGTCGCTGCTGTCTGGCGAGGCCAAGGCCGCGGCCGAGGCGGGCGCCGGCGCGACGCTGAATCCGCTGCTGGGCTTGGCGCCTTCGGCCCGCCGCGCCCTGCGCCGACGGCTGTCGGAATTGCTGGCCAAGGGCGCGCCCGACCGGGCGGAGGTCGAGACCTGGCTCTATCCGGCGCAGACCTGCACCCTGCACCTGCCGGCCGCCATCGGTGACTACACCGACTTCTACGCCGGCATCCATCACGCCCTGAACGTCGGCCGCCAGTTCCGGCCCGACAATCCGCTGCTGCCGAACTACAAGCATGTGCCGATCGGCTATCACGGCCGCGCCTCCTCGATCCGCGTCTCGGGCGCCTCCGTCCGGCGGCCCAATGGTCAGAAAAAGGCCCCCGACGCCGAGGCGCCGACCTTCGGCCCGTCCGCCCGCCTCGACCTGGAACTGGAGCTCGGCGTCTGGATCGGCCAGGGCAATGACCTCGGCCAGCCGATCCCGATCGGCGAGGCCTCGGCCCATATCGCCGGCCTCTGCCTGCTCAACGACTGGTCGGCCCGCGACCTCCAGGCCTGGGAGTACCAGCCGCTGGGTCCGTTCTTGGCCAAGAACTTCATGACCACCATCTCGCCGTGGATCGTGACCAGCGAGGCCTTGGCCCCGTTCCGCATCGCCCAGCCGGCGCGGCCTGACGGCGACCCCGCGCCGATGGCCTATCTGGCCGATGAGGCCGATCAGGCCTCCGGCGCCTACGCCCTCGACCTGGAAGTCTTCCTGGCCACCGCCCAGATGCGGGCGCAGGGGATCGCCCCGGTCCGGCTCTCGGCCAGCGCCGCGCGCCACCTCTACTGGACCGCCGCCCAGATGGTGACCCACCACACGGTCGGCGGCTGCGACCTCAATCCGGGCGACCTGCTCGGCACCGGCACCATCTCGACGCCCGACGACAGTGGGCTCGGCAGCCTGCTGGAGCTGACGCGCGGCGGCGCCCAGCCGATCACGCTGCCGACCGGCGAGACCCGCACCTTCCTGCAGGACGGCGACGAGCTCTCGATCGCCGGCCACGCTCGCGCCGACGGCTATGTCGCCATCGGCTTTGGCCCCTGCAGCGGAACCGTGGTCGGGTGAGCGAGGAGGCGCCCCAGCTTCCGGCGCGGCTGTTCTCCACGCCCGCCGGAGTGAAGCTCGGCCCGCTGGAGCTGATCGCCGACGGCGCGGCGCGCAACTTCGTGCTGCAGATCGGCGAGGGCTTCTTCCACGGCTTCGTGGTCCGCCGCGGCGGAGAGGTGAGGGGCTATGTCGACCGCTGCCCGCACGCAGGCCTGCCGCTGGCCCAGAAGCTCGACGACTACCTTGCGCCCGGGGGCGACCTGATCGCCTGCTCCTGGCACGGCGCGCTGTTCGACATCGACAGCGGCGCCTGCGTCGGCGGGCCTTGCGCGGGGGCCTCGCTGCGGCCCTGGCCCGTGGCGGTGGTCGACGGCTGGGTCCGCACGGCCTAGGTCTCGTCGCAGCAAATCTAGAGCCGCTCCGTAGTCTCCGAACTGGACCGAGCGTCGCTTGGCGGGCTAGGTCCTCTGCAACGAGACGTAGAGGACGCCCATGACCCAGAATTTCGAGACCCGCGCCATCCACGCCGGCGCCGCGCCCGATCCCACGACCAAGGCCCGGATCACCCCGATCTACCAGACCACGGCCTTCGTCTTCGACGATGCCGACCATGCGGCCAACCTCTTCAACCTCGAAGCGCCGGGCAACATCTACACCCGCCTGGGCAACCCCACGACCGGCGTGCTGGAAGCGCGCCTGGCCGACCTCGAAGGCGGCGTCGCGGCCCTGGCGGTCGGCAGCGGTCACGCCGCCCAGTTCCTGGCCTTTCACTCGCTGATGGAGCCCGGCTGCAACATCGTCGCCTCGCGCAAGCTGTACGGCGGCTCGATCAACCAGCTCGGCCAATCCTTCAAGCGCATGGGCTGGGAAACCACCTTCATCGACAGTGACAACCCGGCCGACTACGCCGCCGCCATCAACGACAAGACCCGCGCGGTCTTCGTCGAGTCGATCGCCAATCCGGGCGGCGTGATCACCGACATCGCCGCCATCGCCAAGGTCGCCCATGACGCCGGCGTGCCGCTGGTCGTCGACAACACCCTGGCCACGCCCTACCTCTGCCGGCCGTTCGAGCACGGCGCCGACATCATCGTCCACTCGCTGACCAAGTTCCTCGGCGGGCACGGCAACTCGATGGGCGGGGCGATCATCGACTCCGGCCGCTTCGACTGGGCCGCCAGCGACAAGTTCGGGTACCTGTCACAGCCAAATCCCAGCTATCACGGCAAGGTTTTTACCGAAGCTTTCGGCCCGGCCGCCTTCATCGTCGCCTGCCGCGCGCTGGGCCTGCGCGACCTCGGCCCGTCGATCTCGCCGTTCAACGCCTTCATGATCCTGACCGGCATCGAGACCCTGCCGCTGCGCATGCAGCGCCACGCCGACAACGCCCTGGCCGTCGCCAAGTGGCTGGAGGCCAACGACAAGGTCGCCTGGGTCTCCTATGCCGGCCTCGACGGCAATCCGTACAATGGGCTGGCCAAGCGCTACACGCCGAACGGCGCCGGCTCGGTGTTCTCGTTCGGGCTCAAGGGCGGCTACCAGGCCGGGGTCAAGCTGGTCGGGGCGGTGAATCTCTTCTCGCACCTGGCCAATCTCGGCGACACCCGCAGCCTGATCATCCACCCGGCCTCGACCACCCACCGCCAGTTGGACGAGAAGAACCAGATCGCCGCCGGCGCCGGTCCCGACGTCATCCGCCTGTCGGTCGGCATCGAGAACGTCGCCGACCTGATCGCCGATCTCGACCAGGCCTTCGCAGGCCTTTGACCGAAACTGGGCGCGCGCGACGCAAGGTCGTGCGCGCCCCTTCGATCAGTCCAAGATGGGGCGGGGGCGCCTTGAGAGAGTACCAGTACATGACCCGCATGCTTGTCGCCGCCGCCGTCCTCAGCCTGGCGGCCGCTCCGCTCGCCGCCTGCAGCAGCACGGCCAGGACCGAGGTCGAGACGACCACCACGGGTCAGCAGCTGATCGACCTCAAGGCCGCCTATGACCAGGGCGTGATCAGCAAGTCCGAGTACGAGCGCAAGCGGAAGGACATCCTGCGCAAGTAGGTGAGGCCTGGACGTCATGCGCTGACGCATAGGTGGCGCTACGCAGCTTTGGCGTGCTTTTGACCGCAGCTCGTGATTGGATTGGCAATGGGCGTGCGGGGGGCGGCTGATGCGGGCGTGGCTGAAGCTGTTGGACCCTCGGACGAGGATCGATGACGCCGCGCAGGCGGGTGTCGCGGCCCGCATTGGCGCCGTCGCCATCTTTGCCTCCGCGCCCAGCAGCCTATTAAGTTTGGTGTTCAGGAACTTGTCGCCTGAAGCCATGGTCGCCACGGTGGAATTGACCGCGTCGACGCCCGAGGAGCGTCAGATTCTTGAGGCGATGACTGCGATGACGCCTCAGTTGATCGGCCTTATGGTTGTCGTGACGATACTGTCCAGCGGTGTGCTCGGCGCATTGCAGTGGCGCTATCGTACGTGGATCATCCCGGCGATCTGCCTCCTTTGGACGGGGTACGACGCTTTGATGGTTCCATTGGAGTGGACCGACGAGGTCGTCTCCCTGGTTCGGAACGACAGCCCTTTGTGGCTGACGGTGTTCGAAATCGCCGTGCTGCCCGTGGGCATCGCCATGTTCTGGGCGGCCTTCCGCGGCGGGCGGTGGCTCGAGCGGCATCGGCGCGAGCAGGAGGCGCCCCAGACGGTCTGAGTCCCTTGCCCTCCAGTGCGATCCCCGCTACCCAACAGGCAATAGCATCAAGAGTTTGAGCCGACGCTCAAACGCCAACCTGCTCCCCGAGCAAGGTGGCGCTTCCTTCGGGAGGGATGTGGCCGGTCCGGCAACCAAACGGGACGAAGCCTCAGCGTCATTCAGACTCCAGATGCGCAAACCGCATTGCCGAGGGACGCATGTCCAACATCCAGCAGTTCGCCAGCGACAACTACGCCGGCATTTGTCCGCAGGCTTGGGCGGCCATGGACGCCGCCAACCGCGGCCACGCGCCGGCCTATGGCGAGGACCCGTGGACGCAAGCCGCAGCCGACGCCTTCCGCGCGCTGTTCGCTACCGATTGCGAAGTGTTCTTCGCCTTCAACGGCACGGCCGCCAACTCCATGGCCCTGGCCGCGCTCTGCCAGTCCTATCACAGCGTCATCTGTGCGGAGTCGGCGCACGTCGAGACCGACGAGTGCGGCGCGCCGGAGTTCTTCTCCAACGGCTCCAAGCTGCTGGTCGCGCCAAGCCCGGACGGCAAGCTGACCCCGGCCGCGATCCGCGAGATCGCCGGCAAGCGCAGCGACATCCACTATCCCAAGCCCCGCGTGGTCACGATCACCCAGCCGACCGAGACCGGGCAGGTCTATTCGGAAGATGAGGTGCGCGCGATCTCGGCCGTCTGCCGCGAGCTTGGCCTGCGCCTGCACATGGACGGCGCCCGCTTCGCCAATGCCTGCGCGCACCTGGGCTGCGACCCGGCCGACATCACCTGGAAGGCGGGGGTCGACGTGCTCTGCTTCGGCGGCACCAAGAACGGCATGGCGGTGGGCGAGGCGATCCTGTTCTTCGACCGCGCCCTGGCCGAGGATTTCGACTATCGCTGCAAGCAGGCCGGGCAACTGGCCTCGAAGATGCGGTTCCTGGCGGCCCCCTGGACCGGCATGCTGGAGAACGGCGCCTGGCTCGCCAACGCCGCCCACGCCAACGCCTGCGCGCGACGGCTGGCCGAGCGCATCGAGGGCCTGCCCGGCGCGTCGCTGATGTTCCCGGTCCAGGCCAACGCCGTCTTCGTCGCCGCGCCGGAGGATCGCCTCGACGCCCTGCGGGCCAAGGGCTGGCGCTTCTACACCTTCATCGGCGGCGGGGCCCGGTTCATGTTCTCGTGGGACGCCGACCCCGCCCGCGTCGAGGCCCTGGCGGCTGACATGGAGGCGGTGTTCGGGGCCGGTTGAGTGCGGTCGCCTTCCGTCTCGGCGCTGCGCGCCGATCCACCTCCCACAGAGGGGGGGATTTAGCGCGCCTTGATGCTCCCCCTCTGGGGGAGCTGTCGGCTTGCCGACTGAGGGGGACTTTGCCTCCGCTTCACGGTTAGTCTCGCTGCGAACCTCATCCGGAAGTGCCCCTTGCTCCGCGTCCGCGAATTCTCCGCCGCCGGCTATCGCTCCCTGCGCAAGATCGTCTGCCCGATCAGCGACCTGGAGGTGTTCGTCGGCGGCAACGGCGTGGGCAAGACCAACCTCTATCGCGCCCTCGAACTGATCGCCGCGGCGGCCGCCAACACCCTCGGGCCGGAGCTGGCGAGGGAGGGCATGGCCTCGGCCTTCTGGGCCGGCCAGCGGCGCGCCGGCCCGGCGCGGATAGCCCTGGAGGTCAGCCTCTCCGATCCCCAGGCCCGCGGCGCCGCGCGCGGCGCCTATCGCTACCGCGTCGAGATCGGTTTCCCGGCTCGGCCGACCGCCGCCTTCGACCTGGAGCCGCAGATCAAGGAGGAACAGCTCTCCTATGACGGCGGCGGGCGCCAAGTGCGGCTGGTCGATCGCCGCGGCCCATCAGTGATGGCCAGGGACGAGGACGGCCGTCCGGTCGAGATCGACATCGACCTGTTGGCCTCCGAAACCGTGCTCGGCCGGCTGCAGGATCCCAGCCGCTATCCGATGCTCGACCTGGTCCGCCGCACCCTGCTGGAGTGGCGCTTCTATCATAACCTGCGCACCGACGCCGGATCGCCCATGCGCGCGCCGTGCCCGGCGGTGGCGGCCCCGACCCTGGCCTCGGACGGGGCCAACCTCGCGGCGGTGTTCGCCACCCTGGCTCATATCCGCCAGGATACCCACGACCTCGACGCCGCCGTGGCGGAGGCCTTCCCAGGAGCGCGGCTGGTGATTCCGCAGCCCGAGCGCACGGCCTCGTTCGGCATGGTCTTCGCCGAGTTCCCGGACCGGGTGTTCGCGCCCGAGGAGCTGTCCGACGGCACCCTGCGTTTCCTGGGCCTGGCCGGGGCGCTGCTCGCCTATCGGCTGCCGCCGTTCGTGGCGCTCAACGAACCGGAGGCGAGCCTGCATCCGCGCCTGACTGGGCCGCTGGCGCGGTTGGTGACCCGCGCGGCCGAGCGCTCGCAGGTCTGGCTTGTCACCCACTCCGAAGCCCTGGCCGAAGCCATCGATCAGACGGGAACCGGCCAAGTCCGCACGGTGGTCAAGAAGGACGGCGCCACCTGGATCGAAGGCCTCAACCTGCTGGGTGAGTTCGTCGACTAGCCGTCAGTCCAGCACGCGCCCTTCGCGCCAGTAGCCCATGAGGTTCAGCGAGGCCTTGTCGACCTTGCGCTCGGCGATCAGCAGGCGGCGGATGGCGAGCACGGCGGCGGCTTCACCGGCGACCCAGCCATAGAAGCCGGCGTCGCTGGGGGCGGCGACGTCCCACAGGATCGCCTCGTCGACATCCACCTCGGCCAGCGCCGGCGTCGGCGCCGGCCTGGGCGTGGCGACCGGGACGGCGGCGCGCTGGGCGGCTGCGACCATCAGGGCTCCAGGCGCGCCGAGGCCCCGCGGCATCCATTCGACCCACAGGTCGGGCCATCCAGCGAGCGGGATCTCGTCATCCTGGCCGGGGATCTCGATGAACAGCTGGGTTTGCGGCGGAGCGGGCAGGGCGGCCAGCTCTTCCAGTATCCCGGCCACCGCCGGCAGCGCGGTCTCGTCGGCGATCAGCAACAGGCGCCTCAGGCCCTGGGGCGGCTTCCACTCATAGCCGCCGCCATCGCCCTCGAAGGCAGCGTTGGGGGCCATGATCTGCAAGGCCTGACCGGGCTGGGCGTGGGTCGCCCAGGTCGAGGCCGGCCCGGTCTCGCCGTGCAGGACGAAGTCGACATCGACCTCGCCGGCCGGCGCGCGCAGGGCGCGGATCGTATAGGTGCGCATGGGCGGACGCGTGGCGACGTCCTGCTTCTTGTAGCGGGCGTACCAGTCCGGCGTGATCGCCATGGCCGGCGGGCGGCCCTGCGGATCGGGAAAGAAGATCTTGATGCGCTGGTCGGGCGCAAAGGCGGCCATCCGGTTCACCTCGGGCCCGGCGAAGGTGAGCCGCCAGAGGTGCGGCGACAGCGGCTCCTTGGCCTTCAGCGTGACGTCGAACAGCCGATAGGGCGAGGCGGGTGGGGAGGCGTCCTGGGACATGCCTCCACCACATCATATATGCGAACGACTCGCAATATCACTCGATGCCGGCGATCCAGGTCCGTCTGGCCTTCAGGTCCTGGTCCAGCAGCACCAGGTCGGCCCGCGCGCCGGGCGCGATGACCCCGTACTCGCCCTTCAGGCCGAGGAACTCGGCCGGGCTGGCCGAGGCCATCCGCGCGGCGTCCGCCAGCGACAGTCCGATCATCCGTACGGCGTTGGCGACCGCTCCGGCCATGTCGAGGTCCGATCCGGCCAGGGTGCCGTTCGCATCGACGCAGACCCCGTCAACCACCCGGATCGGCCGGCCCTGGATGGTGAAGCTCTTGTCGATCATGCCGACGCTGGGCATGGCGTCGGTCACCAGCATGAAGCGATCGAGGCGCTTGGCGGCGAAGGCGATCCGCAGCACCGCCGGGTGGATGTGGCGGCCGTCGGCGATGATCCCGCACCAGCTCTCCTGGTGCTCCAGCGCCGCTCCGACCGCGCCCGGCGCGCGGCTGGTCAGCGGCGACATGGCGTTGAACAGGTGGGTGACGCCGGTCACGCCGCTCTCCAGCGCCTCGACGATCCGCTCGTAGGTGGCGTTGGTGTGGCCGGCGGCGACGGTGACGCCGGCCTTGGCCAGGCGGGCGATCATGTGCGGCGTCGTGGTTTCGGGCGCCAGGGTCACGAGGGTTCGGCCGCGCTTGGCCGAGGTCAGCAGTTCCAGGGCCGCCTCGTCCAGCGTGCGGAATTTAGAGGCGTCGTGCACGCCCTTGCGCTGCTCGCTGAGGAACGGGCCCTCGATGTGGATGCCCAGCACGCCGGGCACGCCGGCGTCGATCGCCGCGTCCACTGCGGCGATGGCCTTGGCGACGGTCGAGAGGTCGTCGCTGATCAGGGTCGGCAGGAAGCCGGTGGTTCCGTACGCCCGATGCGCCGCGCCGATGGTGGCGATCGCCTCGACGGTGGGCGAGTCGTTGAACAGCACCCCGCCGCCGCCGTTGACCTGGGTGTCGATGAAGCCCGGCAGCAGATAGCCGCCCTTGAGGTCGACGGTGCGATCTGCGGAGGTTTCTCCCAGCGCGACGATGCGGCCGCCGTCGACGACGACGCCGGTGGTCTCCAGGCCCTGTGCGGTCAGCACCTGGCCGTTCACGAACGCGGTGCTCATCAGACGGTCTCGGTCACCTTGTTGAGGTGCGGGGGCCGGTCAGGATCGTGGCCGCGCAGGATCGAGAGCTGGTTGGCCATCCGATAGAAGCCCTGCACCCGCACGATCGGCTCCAGGATCGGATGGGCGCTCAGGGTCGGCAGGTCGCCGCCGCCGCCGGCCAGCATGACCTCGGCGCCGCGCGCGGCCAGGTCCTTGGCCAGGGCCACGACGCTCTCCTGGCTCTGGTCGTCCTGGGAGAAGACCAGCACCGGGAAACCTTCCTTCACCAGCGCCATCGGGCCGTGCAGCACCTCGGCGGCGCTGAAGGCCTCGGCGTGCAGGCCGCAGGTCTCCTTGAACTTCAGCGCCGCTTCCTGGGCGACGCCGAAGCCGACGCCGCGCGCCAGGACGTAGAGGTTGCGCGCGCCCTTCAGGCGCTCGGCGGCCGGGCTCCAGTCGAGCGGCCAGGCCTTCTCCAGGATCGCCGGCAGGTCGGCGAGGCCCTTGTCGAGCGCCGTGTCCTGGGTCCAGGCGGCGACCAGCTGGGCGATGCCGGCCAGGGCGGCGATGTAGGACTTGGTCGCCGCGACGCTGACCTCGGGGCCGGCATGCAGCGGCAGCACCCGGTCGGCCAGCTTGGCCAGTGGCGAGGTCTCGTCATTGACGAGGGCCACGGTGCGCGCGCCGCCCTGCTTGGCGGCCTCGACGGCGGCCAGCAGGTCGGGGCTTTTGCCCGACTGCGAGATGGCCAGGTAGAGCATGCCGTCCAGCTTGGGCTCGGCGGCGTAGACCGAGCTGACCGACAGCGCGGCCGACGAGGTGACGACGCCCGTGCCTGTCTCGATCAGGTACTTCGCATAGGTCGCCGCATGGTCGGACGACCCGCGCGCGCAGGTGACCACGGCCTTCGGCGGAGCGGCGCGCAGTTCGGCGCCCAGCGCCTGGGCCGCCTGATGGTTGGCGGCCAGCATCCGGGCCACCACCGCGGGCGCCTCGGCCGCCTCCTGGAACATGCGCGTGGCCTCGGGGCGCAGGGCAGGGGGCTTCAGGGTCACGCGTTTTCTCCGGGCCACAGGACTTGTCTCTAAAGAGCGTTCAGTTCGGCGACGAAGTCGTAGGCGTCGCCGCGATAATAGGACTGGGTGACTTCGACCGCGCGCCCGTCCTTCAGGAATCCGCGGCGTTCGATCAGCAGGCCCGCGTCGCGCGGCGCCACGCCCAGCAGCTCGGCCTGCTCGTCGGTGAACAGCACCGCCCGCAGCCGCTGCAGCGCCCGCACCGGGCGATGGCCGGTCTTCTCAAGCGCCTCGTAGAGCGAGGTTTCGACGAAGTCAGGGCTGGGCATGCAGAAGGCCGCCAACGTCGAATACTCCAGCGCCATCGGCGCGCCGTCGGCGAAGCGGATCCGGTTGAAGCGGTAGACCGGCGCGCCGGGCGACAGGCCGAGCGTCAGCGACTCCTCCGGGGTCACCAGGCCCTCGGTGCGCGACAGCCAGGCCGAATGCGGAACCCGCCCGCGGGCGATCATGTCCTCTGTGAACGACGACAGCTTGGAGAAGTTCTTCTCGACCCGGGCGGCGACGAAGGTGCCGGCGCCCTGGCGGCGGACCAGCAGCCCCTCGCTGACCAGCCCGTCCAGCGCCTTGCGGACGGTGATTCTCGACACGCCCAGTTCCTCGGCGAAGTCGCGCTCGGCCGGCAGGGCGTCGTCGGGGCCGAGGACGTGGTTCGCGATCGCCTCGCGCAGCACCTTCTGAAGCTGGCGGTAGAGCGGCGCGTGGTCCTTGGCGTCCAGCTGGCCGATGCGCTCTGAAAAGGTCAAGGGCGTCTCTCCGCGTCGATCGTCGGCCGATCTCTCGCCGGCGTCTCTTGAGACCATTTAGATACCAATATGTACCGAGTGTGCAATTGGTCTCTTTTTGGGCTTGTCAATTTTGTGAAACTGCGCACAAATCGGCTCCGCAAGTCGATGTAACGCCGGTCTTCGCAGGCGAATGCGAAGAATTGGTATCACATTGGGCTCGCATCGGCTCCGGGGGAAGGCCCGGAATTAGGGGAGAAGCCGAGTGAACAAACATCGCAAATCCATTTTGATCGCGTCCGCGAGCCTGTTGGCTGTCGCGTGCGCAGGTCCGGCCCTGGCGCAGGACGCCCAGGTCGACGAGCTGGTCGTCACCGGCATCCGCGCCTCTCTGCAGCAGTCGCTGGAGACCAAGCGCGCCGCTGACGCCATCGTCGACTCGGTCACCGCCGAAGATGTCGGCAAGTTCCCGAACACCAACGTCGCCGAAGCCCTGACCATGGTGCCCGGCGTCACCGTCGACCGCCAGTTCGGCCAGGGTGAAAAGGTCAGCATCCTGGGCACCGATCCGGCGCTGAACCGCACCCTGCTCAACGGCCAGACCGTCGCCTCGGCCGACTGGTTCATCCTCGACTCGCCGGGCCGGACGTTCAACTACGCCCTGCTGGCGCCGCAGATCGTCGGCCGCGTCGATATCTACAAGTCGCCGGAAGCGCGCATCGACGAAGGCAGCATCGGCGGCACCGTCAACGTCATCACCCGCCGCCCGCTCGACATGAAGCCGATGCTGGCCGCCGGCTCGATCGGCTACCTCTATAACGACCGCTCGGAGGAGGGCGACCTCCAAGGCGCCCTGATGGGCAGCTGGAAGAACGAGGCCGAGACGTTCGGCATCGCACTGTCGGTCCAGAAGGCCACCGACCAGCTGCGCCGCGACGGCATCGAGACCTACGGCACGATGGCAGCCTCCAACTGGGCCGGCGGCAACGCCGACAACCCGGTCGACTCGCGCAACTTCGGCTGCACCGGCGCCTGCGCGAGCACGCTGGGCGCCAACCTCAACGCCCGCAGCCCCAACGCCTTCGGCACCTCGTTCTTCGAGCAGGAGCGCGACCGCACCAGCTACACCGCCTCGCTGCAGTTCCGCCCGACGGAAGAGATCGAGCTGGAGTTCAACTGGCTGAAGATTCAGGCCAACTACGACAACCTGAACCAGTCGATGTATGCGTTCCAGGGCAACACTTGGAACAGCCTGGGCGCGCTGACCGCCCTGACCGTGAACAACGGCATCGTCACCTCCGCCAGCTTCCACAACGCTCTCAGCGTGCTGGACGTGCAGTCCCGCGAAGCCGAGATGAACTCCGACACCTATGACTTCCGCGGGAAGTATCAGGGCGACGGCTGGGACCTGTCGGGCGCGGCCGGCTTCTCGAAGGCCGACGGCGGCACCAAGAAGCAGGTGTTCCTCGAGTTCCTCAACTGGGCCGACTACACCGTCGACATCAGCAGCCAGCCGGGCCAGCTGACCTACGCCAACAACGTCCAGGGCAATCCGGCCGCCTTCGCGACCGATCCGGGCTGGAGCGGCAACCTGGTCGAAAAGCCGACCACCGACGAAGAGAAGTACGCCCAGGCCGACTTCGGCATGGATCTCGACGGCGTCATCAAGCGCGTCCAGGTCGGCTACAAGTTCCGTCGCCACGAGACGACGCAGCAGTATGCCGGCATCGCCGTCACCGGCGTCTCGGCCCCTGCCAGCCTGTTCAACCCGAGCGCTGCGCCGGGCAACTATCTCGACGGCTTCAACTCCAACCAGCAGATGAAGAACCGCTTCCGCATCGATGGCGGGGCGATGGTCAGCTACGTCGAGGGCGGCACCTGGCTGGCGCCCGGACGGGCGATGCCGACGCCGTCGATCTTCGCCGCGCCGGAGTTCACCGCCGGCAACTGGGCGATTCAGGAGGACATCAACGCGCTTTACGCGCAGGCCGAGATCGACTCCGGCCAGCTGCGCGGCAACTTCGGCGTCCGCTATGTCTATACCGACGTGGACAGCGCCGGTTACGTCTGCAACCCGGGCTCGCCCTGCGCGGGTCCCGCCGACTGGACCTGGAAGTCCTCGCAGAAGAGCTACGACAACTTCCTGCCCAGCGTGAACCTGGTCTACAGCGTCCGTGACGACCTGCTGCTGCGCTTCGCCGCCGCCCAGGTGATCGCGCGGCCGAACTACGCCGACATGACCAACTTCTTCCAGCTGTCGGACGGCATCCTGATCGGCTCGGGCGGCAACCCGAACCTGGATCCCTACAAGTCCAGCAACTTCAACATGTCGGCGGAGTGGTACTTCCAGCCGCAGGCCATCGTGGCAGTCGAGTTCTTCTATAAGGACATCAGCAACTACATCCTGCAGCAGACCGCGCCGGAGCAGTACTTCAACCAGTCGCAGGGCCGGGTCACGACCTACCAGATCAGCCGTCCGGACAACGCCGGCGCGGCCGACATCAAGGGCGTGTCGATCGCCTACCAGCAGAACTACGCCTACGGCTTCGGTCTGCTCGCCAACTACACCTACGCCGACGGCAACGGCAGCGAAGGCCAGGACCTGCCGTTCAACTCCAAGCACCAGGTCAACATCAGCCCGTTCTACGAGAACGGCCCGATCCAGCTGCGCGCGACCTACACCTGGCGTTCGGAGTACTTCACCGGCGTCGACCGCGGCGACAACATGTACGTCAAGGACTCCGACAACCTCGACATCTCGGGAACCTACAACTTCACCGACAATGTCAGCCTGACCCTGGCCGGGATGAACCTTACCGACGCCGAGTACTACGCCTACGCAAACGTCGAGGCGATGCCGCGCGCGGCTTACCGCACGGGCCGCAAGTACATGGCGACGGTCAGCCTGAGCTTCTGATCCGCGCGCGACCGCGAAGCCCCAACGTGGAAGCAGCTCAGGTCCTGAGCTGCGCCCGCGGCGGACGGGGAGCCCATGCCCGGGAACCCCGTCCGCGCCTTCGCTTCGCGCCTCGGCCGGTACAGGATGCGTCCATGATGACCCGTCGCGCCGAGATTCCCCCGAACCCCGCCTCGTCGAGGCCACTGGGCGGGGCGGCTTGCCGCTCCGCCCTTATTTTGTGCGAGTCCGGCCGATGATCCGTTCTCTTCTCCTGGCCACGGTCGCTGCGGCCGTGCTGGCGACCAGCGCTTCGGCCGCGGCGCCGATCATTCCCGCGCCGTTGTCGGACACCCCGCGCGAGGGCGCGTTCCAGCTCGACGCCCGCACGGTGATCAGCGCGCCGGCGAACGACGCCCAGGCGCTGGCCAGCGCCCGCTACCTGGCCGACCTGCTTGAGCGCAGCCGTGGGCTGAAGCTGGCGATCCGCGCGCCCAAAGCGGGCGAGCGGGCGATCGTTCTCAGCCGCCAGGGCCCCGCGGGCGAGGGCTACAAGCTGGATGTCGAGGGCCAGCGCGTCACCATCGCTTCAGCCGGCGACGCCGGCCTGTTCTACGGCGCAGTCAGCGCCTGGCAGCTGGCGACCGCCGAGCCGGGCAAGGGGCCGGTCTTGCTCCCGGCCCGGCGGATCGACGATGCGCCGCGGTTCGGCTGGCGCGGGGTGATGCTCGACAGCGCCCGTCACTTCCAGAGCGTCGACTATGTGAAGGGCCTGATCGACCGCATGGCCCAGTCCAAGCTCAACACCCTGCACTGGCACCTGACCGACGACCAGGGCTGGCGACTGGAGATCAAGAAGTACCCGAAGCTCACCGAGGTCGGAGCCTGGCGCGTGCCGGCCGGACCGGCGGCCGCCGCCGACATCGATCCCCAGACCGGCAAGCCCCGGGTGATCGGCGGCTTCTACACCCAGGACCAGGTCCGCGAGATCGTCGCCTACGCCGCCGCGCGTCACGTGACCATCGTCCCGGAGATCGAGACGCCGGGCCACGCCCATGCGCCGATCGTCGCCTATCCGGAGCTGGGCTCGGCCGCCACGCCGCCGACAGCCACCTCCTCGGATTGGGGCGTCTTTCCCTATCTCTACAATGTCGATGAACGGACCTTCGCCTTCCTCGACGACGTGCTGACCGAGGTCGTCGCCCTGTTTCCGGGGACCTATGTCCACGTCGGCGGCGACGAAGCGGTGAAGGACCAGTGGAAGACCAATCCCGCCGTCCAGGCGCGGATGAAGGAGCTGCATATCGCCAGCGAGCGCCAGCTGCAGGGCTGGTTCATCTCGCGCGTCGAGCAGATGCTGCACGCCAAGGGCCGCCGCCTGATCGGCTGGGACGAGATCCTCGAGGGCGGGGTCGCCGAAACCGCGACGGTGACGTCCTGGCGCGGGATCGACGGGGCGATCATCGCCGCCAAGCTGGGCCACGACACGATCCTGAGCCCGGAGCCCATGATGTACCTCAACTATCGCCAGAGCGCCGCGCCCGACGAGCCGCCGGGCCGCGGCGGGGTCGTGACGCTCAAGGACGTCTACGACTACGAGCCGATGCCGGCGGCGCTCAATCCCGACGAGCAGCGCCATGTGCTGGGCATGCAGGGCAACATCTGGACTGAGCACGCGCGGACCGAGGAGCGCGTCTCCAAGATGCTGTTCCCGCGCGTCGCCGCCGTCGCCGAGACCGCCTGGTCGCCGGCTGCGGCCAAGGACTGGACCAGCTTCGCCGACCGTCTGCCGGCCGAGCTCGCCCGCTACCGCGCGCTGGGCCTGACCTTCGATGAGACACCGCTCAAGGTGCGCGCCCTCAGCGCGCCCGACCGGCAGGGCGCGCGCGTCGCGCTGCTGGGCGCCGAGCAGATCGGCGAGATCCGCTATACGCTCGACGGTTCGGTTCCGGGCGCCGGCTCCACGCTCTACAGCCAGCCGTTCACCGCGCCGCTGGGGACGCGGGTGCGGGCCCAGGCGTTCCGCGGCGGCCAGCCGCTGGCGGCGGCGTCCGACACCGTCGTCGACGCGCGCAGCGCGCGCTCACGCGCCAGCCAGGAACTGAAGGCCTGCCAAGGCGCGCTGGTGCTGAACCTCGAGGACGACGCTCCGATCCAGGGCGAGCGAGCGCGCTTCCTGGTCGACATCATGAACCCGTGCTGGCTCTACGAGGACGCGGACCTGACCGCGGTCTCGCAGGTCGAGGTCGCGGTCGGCCAGATCCCGTTCAATTTCCAGATCGGCAAGGACATCGAGAAGATCAAGTTCCGCCCGCCGGCCACGGCCGAGGGCGAACTGGAGATCCGCCAGGGTTCCTGTCAGGGCGCGGTGGTCGCGGTCCTGCCGCTGGCGCCGGCGACGCGCTCGCAGGGCGTCTCGGTGCTGAAGGGCAAGATCGCCGGCGTGACGGGGCCGCAGGACCTCTGCTTCACCTTCACCCAGAAAGCCGTTGAGCCGATGTGGGTCGTCGATCGCGTCACCCTGATCGCGGGAGCCGCCAATGGCCGCTGAACTGGTCCTGCTTTCGCCGCTGGACGGCTGGGCCGCGCCGCTGGCCGAGGTTCCCGATCCGGTCTTCGCCCAGGAGATGCTGGGCGACGGCGTCGCCGTCGATCCGACCGGCTCGGTGCTGCACGCGCCGTGCGACGGGGTGGTCATGTCCGTCCATGCGGCCCGCCACGCCGTCAGCCTGCGGGCCGAGGGCGGGGTCGAACTTCTGATGCACGTCGGACTGGACACCGTGACCCTGGGCGGGGCGGGCTTCGACGTGCACGTCGCCGAAGGGCAGGCGGTGCGCGCCGGCGAGCGGCTGATCTCGTTCGACCTCGCCGTGCTGGCCGACCGGGCCAAGAGCCTGATCACCCCGATGATCGTCACCGACGCCGCCGGCCGCACGATCGCCGCGCGGACGACGGGCGCGGCGGTGAAGGTCGGCGACCGCCTGCTGACCCTCTCGGCCCCGCTCGGTGCGGTCGAGGCGTCGGTCGCGGTGGGGCCGGAGCTGACCCGGGCCATCGTGGTGCCGCTGGCCAACGGACTGCATGCGCGGCCGGCCGCGCGGGTCGCCGAACTGGCCAAGCGCTTCCAGGCCGAGGTGTCGCTGATGGCGCTTAACCGGCGCGCCAACGCCCGCAGCCCGGTTGGGATCATGTCGCTGGGCCTGCGCCATGGCGATGCTGCGACCCTGGTCGCCACCGGCCCGGACGCCGCCGCGGCCTTGGAGGCCCTCGCCGAGTTGATCGAGGGCGGGATGGGCGAGGGCGCTCCCGTCCGCAAGCCGGTCGCCGCTGCGCCGGTCGCCGAAAGCACGCCGGCCAAGCGGGCGGGCCTGGCCCGGCTCAAGGGCGTCATGGCCTCGCCAGGCCTGGCGGTAGGCAAGGCCGTGCGGCTGTTCGTCGAGGAGTTGGCGGTGGTCGAGGCCGGCCAGGGGGCGGCGCACGAACGCGCGGCCCTGGACGCCGCCGTCGCCGCCGTCGCCGGCCGCATCGCCCGCCAGGCCGAGAGCGGCGAGGACCAGGCGCGGCGCGCGATCCTGGGCGCGCATGCCGCCTTTCTCGACGACCCGGAGCTGACCGGTCACGCCGCGCGGCTGATCGGCGAGGGCAAGAGCGCGGGCTTCGCCTGGCGCAGCGCCATCGGAGCCTATGTCGAGGCCTTGCGCGGTCTCGGCGACCGGCGCATCGCCGAGCGGGTCGATGATCTGCTGGACCTGGAACGGCGGGTGCTGCTGGTGCTGGCGGGGGAGGAGGACCGCGGGCCCGACCTGCCGCCTGGCGCCATCCTGCTGGCCGAGGAACTGCTACCCTCGCAGCTGATGGGCCTGGACGCCGGCCGGCTGGCCGGGATCTGCACCGCCAAGGGCGGCCCGACCTCGCATGTCGCCATCCTGGCCGCCTCGATGGGCGTGCCGGCGGTGGTCGCGGCCGGGGCGGGCGTGGCGGTGATCAACGAGGGGACCAGCATGATCCTCGACGCCGACGCCGGCCTGCTGCACGTGGCGCCCGACGCCAAGGCGCTGGCGACGGCGCAGACCACGCTCGCGCTGCGGGCCGAACGCCGAGCCGCCGCCCGGCTCGCCTCGCGCGAGGACTGCCGGATGGCCGACGGCACACGGATCAAGGTCTATGCGAACCTCGGCTCGGTCGCCGACGCCGAGGCGGCGGAGGCCGCCGGGGCCGAGGGCTGCGGCCTGCTGCGCACCGAGTTCCTGTTCCTCGAGCGCGAGCGCGCCCCCGACGAGGACGAGCAGGCCGAGCGCTACGGCGCCATCGCCGCGGCCATGGGCGGGCGGCCGCTGATCATCCGCCTGCTCGATGTCGGCGGTGACAAGACAGCGAGCTATCTACCTATCGGGCCTGAAGAAAATCCGGCGCTGGGAGTGCGCGGAGTGCGCGTGCTGATGCGCCGTCCGCAGGTCCTGAAGACCCAACTGCGCGCCATCCTGCGCGGCGCGCCGCACGCCAAGATCATGGTCCCGATGGTCGCCAGCCTGTCGGAGCTGCGGGCCGTGCGCGCGGCCCTGGACGAGGCCCGGCGCGAGATGGGTCGGGTCGGGCGCTCCGACCTCGGGGTGATGATCGAGACCCCCGCCGCGGCGGCGATCGCCGACATGCTGGCCGCCGAGGCCGACTTCCTGTCGGTGGGCACCAACGACCTGACCCAGTACGCCCTGGCCATGGACCGCGGCAATCCGGACCTGGCCGGCGAGATCGACGCCCTGCACCCGGCGGTGCTGCGGATGATCGCCCAGGCCAGTGAGGGCGGCCGCAAGCACGCGCTGTGGACCGGCGTCTGCGGCGGCCTGGCCGGCGATCTGGCGGCCGCGCCCATCCTGATCGGCCTGGGGGTCAGCGAGCTTTCCATGCCCTCGGCGGCGATCCCAGAGGCCAAGGCCCTGATCCGCACCCTGTCGCCGCAGGCGTGCGCGGACCTCGCCCGCAAGGCGCTGGACCAGCCGTCGGCCGAGGCGGTGCGGGCCCTGTCGAACACCTTCCTGACCGGAGAAGCCTGATGGCCTCGCCCCTTGAAGCGCTGCAATCCCTGGGACGGGCGCTGATGCTGCCCATCGCCGTGCTGCCGGCCGCCGGCCTGCTGCTGCGGCTGGGTCAGCCCGATCTGCTCGACGTGCCGTTCATGGCGGCGGCGGGCGAGGCGATCTTCGCCAATCTCGGCCTGCTGTTCGCCGCCGGCGTAGCGGTGGGGCTGGCGCGGGACAACAACGGCGCGGCCGGCCTGGCCGGGGTGGTCTGCTTCCTGATCGCCACGCGCGGCGCCGAGGTGCTGCTGCACGTGCCGGCCGAAGCGTTGAAGGGCATGAGCGGCGACGCCGTCGCCCTGGCCACGGCGGCCTTCAAGCAGAAGGCGATCGCCAAGGTCTCAGTGCCGATCGGCATACTCTCGGGCCTGATCGGGGGGCAGTTCTACAATCGGTTCTCGAACGTCAAGCTACCGGAATATCTCGCCTTTTTTGGAGGTCGGCGGTTCGTGCCGATCGTCGCCGGGCTGGCCGGGCTGGGGCTGGGCGCGCTGGTCGGCTTCACCTACGAGGGCCTGAACGCCGGCATGGACGCCGCCAGCCGCGGCATCGTCGGCTCGGGCGAGGCGGGGCTGTTCATCTACGGCGTGTTGAACCGGGCGCTGATCGTCACCGGCCTCCACCACATCCTCAACAACATCGCCTGGTTCATCGTCGGGGACTTCCACGGCGCGACGGGGGACCTCAACCGGTTCTTCGCCGGCGATCCGAGCGCCGGAGCCTTCATGGCCGGGTTCTTCCCGGTGATGATGTTCGGCCTGCCGGCGGCGTGCCTGGCGATGTACCATGCCGCCCCCGCGCACCGGCGCAAGGCGGTCGGCGGGATGCTCGCCTCGATGGCGCTGACCACCTTCCTGACCGGGGTGACCGAGCCGATCGAGTTCAGCTTCATGTTCCTGGCGCCGGTGCTCTACGCGATCCACGCGCTGCTGACCGGGCTGTCGTTCATCGTCATGAGCCTGCTCGACGTGAAGCTGGGCTTCGGGTTTTCGGCCGGGTTCTTCGACTATGCGCTGAACTTCGGAAAGGCCACCAACCCATTGTATTTGCTGCCGATCGGGGCGGCCTACTTCGCGCTCTATTACGGCGTCTTCCGCTGGGCGATCGCGCGCTTCGACCTCAAGACCCCCGGCCGCGAGGCCGAGCCGACGGCGGCCGAGGCCAGGCCCCTGAGCGGCCAGCGCGGCGAGGATTTCGTCGCCGCGCTCGGCGGGGCGGCCAACCTGATCGGGGTCGACGCCTGCACCACGCGGCTGCGGCTGGTGGTGGCCGACCAGGGCGCGGTCGACGAGGCGGCGCTGAAGGCCCTGGGCTCGCGCGGCATGGTGCGGCCCTCGGACAAGGCGCTGCAGGTGGTGCTGGGCCCGATCGCCGACCAGGTGGCGGGCGAGATCCGCGCGGCGATCGCCGGCGGCCGAGGCCTTGCCGCGCCAGCGGTTGCAGCGCCGGCGGCGGCGTTCGACGTCGGCCCGTGGGTGGCCGGCCTGGGCGGGGCGGGCAATGTGATCGAGGCGGGGCTGAAGGCCGGCCGGGTCTGCGTGCGGCTGGTCGATCCGGCGGCGCTGGACGAGGCGGCGTTGACCGCCCGCGGAGCGCGCGGCGTCGCCCGGCTGGCGGATGGAAGCGTGCAGATCCTGCTGCGTCCAGCCTAGGCTAGCGGCAGGTTTCGGCGCCCGGCCTTGCAGGAACGCTCACGATAGGGGCTGGAAAGGCGCGGTTCAGCGCGCCGAGCGCACGCCTATCGTCACGATCGGCAGGTTTGCGCCCTGCAACCTGCCGATGCCGGTCAGAGCAGGTGGCGCAGCCACGGCTCGGCGCTCCAAGACGGCATCGCCGACAGCGAGACGCGGCGCCCCTCGACGTGGACCTCGACCGGGTAGCCGTCGTGCTCGAAACGCCGCGCGTGGGCGATGGCCGCCGCGTCGTCGTCGCAAGGGGCTGTGCGCGTGCAGAACCGCTCGCCGAGATGATTGACCAGGGAAAAGGAATAGACGCGCATGCGACCCCGATCGCCGCGGCTGCGGCGCATGATCGGGGGAGACGTCAATCCTACCTCCGGGCCCAGGCAGCGGCAAGGTGTTGACATCATGCGTGCTGATTTCACAGGGCGTCCGGGGGCGCGTCGGCGTCGGTCCGGACCGGCGCCGGCAGGTGGCCCCTGGCCTCGTGGCGGGCGAGCGCGCCAGGGTCGCGCTTGTCGACCGGCTGTCCGCAGTGGGCGCAGATATGGAAATGGCGGGCGTCGTCGATCGGCTCGTGATCCTGACGACCGATGTGGTGGAGTTCCCTCGGCATGGGATCGACCTGAAGCGAGCGGCCTGGGGCGGCCGGGGAGCGATGGTCCCATCATAGCAGAACGCGGGGGACGGGGAGGGGCGAGCTGCGGGCCTCGGGCCTGTCCCTGCGGCACGCATCAGGACTGGCGCAGGCTCGCCAAGCGCGCCAAGAGAGCCGTTCGCAACCGTTCCCCGAGGTCAGCCTTGCCGTCCGCCGCCCAACGTCCGCGCATCACCGTCTTTTCCCTGGGCGGCACGATCTCCATGGAGGGGCCCGCCGGCTCGGGCGTGGTCCCCAAGCTGGACGCCAATGATCTGCTGGCCGGGATCCCGCAGCTGGCGGCCGTGGCGCAGGTCACCGGCGAGAGCGTCTCCAAGGCGGCCAGCGTCGAGCTGGGCTTCGCCGACGTCGCCACCCTGGCCGAGCGCATCGCCGCCGCCGTCGCGGGCGGGGCGGACGGGGTGGTCGTCACCCAGGGCACCGACACGCTGGAGGAGACGGCCTATCTGCTCGACCTGCTGCTCGACCTGGACGAGCCGGTGGTGGTGACCGGGGCGATGCGCGACCCGACCAAGCCCGGCGCCGACGGCCCGGCCAACCTGGCCGCCGCGATCCGGGTGGCTGCCAGCCCGGCCGCCCGCGGCCTCGGCGTGGTGGCGGTGATGAACGACGAGGTGCACGCCGCGCGGTTCGTCGCCAAGCGCCACACGCACAAGACCTCGGCCTTCGGCTCGGGGACGATCGGCCCGCTCGGCTGGGTGATCGAGGACCGGGTGCGGATCGCCCTGCGGCCCGCCCAGCGCACGCCGACGATCGCCTGGAAGGGGCCGCCGCCGCGGGTGATCCTGCTGCCGATGGTGTTCGGCGGCGATGCGCAGGCCCTGCGCGACCTGACCCGCGAGCCGGTGGCCGGAATGGTGGTCGAGGCGGTGGGCGGCGGCCACGTGCCCTCGGCCATGGTCGAGCCGCTGGCGCAGCTGGCCGCGACCGCGCCGGTGGTGCTCGCCTCGCGCACCGGCGGCGGGGAGACGCTCGATAAGACCTATGGCTATGCGGGCGGCGAGATCGACCTGCTGGGCCGCGGCCTGATCGGCGCGGGCCTGCTGGACGCGCGCAAGGCGCGGCTGCTGCTCAGTCTGCTGCTGGGGGCCGGCGCGACGCGCGAGGAGATCTCCGCGGCCTTCGCGCGTGCCAGCGCCTAGGGCGTCTGGCGCAGTTCCAGCGCCAGGCCGAGGGCCAGGAAGGCGAGCAGGGCGACCATGAGCGCGGCGCGTCCAAGCCATCCGTGACGCACGCCGATGCGCCCGCGCGCCGAAAGGCGTTCCTTACCCGACATGCTTCCCCCCAGCGCGACTGCGCTGAGGACAGAGATAGCCGATCTACCGTTCCGCGCAATGATCGCGCATGACGTGTAGGCTTTGGAGTGGGCCAACCTAGCCGCGGGCGCCCCGGCGAGGCGCGGCGGGGCGCACGACCTAGCACGGGGGAGCAGTTCGGCGACTTATTCCTGACGCCAAAGGCGGAGCGGGCTGTGAAGCGCGCCTGATATGGCACAAGCGCAATCTCTATGGTTAAGCTGGGGGCATCAGAGCGCTTGGGGAGGCCGGGTGTGCTTGCGGCCTTGGGGTTACTGCCTGGCGCGAGCCACTCGTTCTAAGAACGCGGCAAAGTACAAAAATAGACACGGGCTAGACCGCTACATCCCGACCGATGTGAAGCGTGAGGTGCGCCAACCGATGGTTTGGCGGACTTAACTGCTCACACCCGGTCGAAACCGCTTTCAGGCCACGGTCTGCGAACTAGCCCATGGCGCTTGTTGCCCTCGCGCTCGGCCAGCACGTAGTTCAGGAAGTCCTGGCTGACCTCGCCGCCGTCGCCCATGACTTTGATGGTGTACGAGGTCCCATCGTAGGCGCCCGTGCGCGCGAACATCAGATAGCCCCACCAGCGGGCTTCATGTTCGGTGATCGAGTGCTCCGCATGGGCCGCCTGCAGGCCAGCGATGGTCTCGGCCGGCATGTCCGTCATGATCGCGCGAAGTTCGTCGCCAGTGTGCTGCTTCATGGTTCGAGGTGATAGCCGCTCTGCTCTTCGATTCGCGAGCCGCGCCCGATGGTCGCTCCATGCGTCCGTATGGCCGCAGCGTTTTTTGGACGCGTTCACGCCGGAACGAGATTTCGATTTCGATGTCGAGGAGTGTGGTCAACCCCCAGTCCTGTGCTGGACTGGGGGTTGATGGTGCCGCCGGGCAGGATTGAACTGCCGACCTCAGCCTTACCAAGGATGCGCTCTACCACTGAGCTACGGCGGCGACGAGGCGGGGGCTATAGCCAAACCCTGGGCCGGTGGAAAGCCCCAATATGCAGAAACTGCTCTTGACCTGTGGAGCGTCTCGCCGCACCCCCGGTTTCGATGGGAAAAGACGACAAAACCCCCGCAAACGAACGCGAAGCCAAGCTGGCGGCGGCGCTGCGCGCCAACCTGCGCCGGCGCAAGGCGGCCCCGAAACCGACCGAAAAGCCGGCGCCGAACCCGGACGATTCGGACAAGGTGTCGTGATGCGGCGCCCGCTTTTCGGCGCCGCAGCAGCGCGATAGATAGCGCCCAAAGGGCCGAGCGGCGCGGTGATCGCGCCCTGGGGCCCGCCGAGGGACACGATTGGATCGCATCGCCATCACCGGCGGCGCACGGCTGATGGGCGAGATCCCGATCAGCGGCGCCAAGAATTCCGCCATCAAGCTGATGGCGGCCAGTCTGCTTACCGACGAACCGCTGCGCCTGACCAACATGCCCCGCCTGGCCGACACCCGCCTGCTGGCGCGGCTGCTGCGCCGGCTTGGGACCGAGGTGGTCGAGCAGGAGGGCGAGGACGGGCCGGAAACGGTGCTGCACACCCGCGAGATCGTCAGCGCGCTGGCCCCCTACGACCTGGTCCGCCAGATGCGGGCCTCGTTCAACGTGCTGGGGCCGCTGATCGCGCGCACCGGCCACGCCAAGGTCTCGCTGCCCGGCGGCTGCACCATCGGGGCGCGGCCGGTCGACCTGCACCTGGAGGCGCTGCGCGCGCTGGGCGCCTCGATCGACCTGCATGAGGGCTATGTCTACGCCCAGGCCCCGCGCGGCCTGACCGGAGCGGAGATCGTCTTTCCGTTCGTCTCGGTCGGGGCGACCGAGCACGCCATGCTGGCCGCGGTGCTGGCCAAGGGCGAGACGGTGCTGAAGAACGCGGCCTGCGAGCCCGAGCTGGGCGACCTAGCCGACTGCCTGAACGCCATGGGCGCGAAGGTCTCGGGGGCGGGGACCTCGACCATCGTCATCGAGGGCGTGCCGCGGCTGCACGGCGCGACCCATTCGGTGATTCCCGACCGCATTGAGACCGGCACCTACGCCCTGGCCGCGGCGATGGCCGGCGGCGAGGTGCGGCTGACCCGGACGCGCAGCGACTTCATCGACGCCCTGTTGGTCAAGATGGAGGAGGCGGGCGTCGAGGTCGAACGCCACGCCGACGGCATGACCATCCGCCGCAACGGGACGCGGTTGAAGGCGGTGGAAATCGAAACCGACCCCTATCCGGGCTTTGCTACCGACCTGCAGGCGCAGTTCATGGCGCTGATGACGCTGGCCGACGGCGAAAGCGTGATCAAGGAGACCATCTTCGAGAACCGCTTCATGCACGCCCCGGAGCTGTCGCGGCTGGGCGCCGAGATTTCGGTGCATGGCGGCGAGGCGCGGGTGCGCGGGATCGAGGCGCTGGACGGCGCCCCGGTGATGGCCACCGACCTGCGCGCCTCGGTCAGCCTGGTGATCGCCGCCCTGGCCGCGCGTGGGGAAACCATGGTCAGCCGCGTCTACCATCTGGACAGAGGCTTCGAGCGGCTGGAAGAAAAGCTCAGCGCCTGTGGCGCGAACGTCCGCCGGATCGTCGGCGGCGGCGAGCCTGAGGATTGAGATGACGCGCGTTGCCCCGCTGAGGCTGCTGGCCGAAGACGCCGAGGACCTGAAGGTGATCGCCGCGGCCTTGCAGGACGCCGTCGGCAAGATCGGCGACATCTCGTATGAACCGGGGGCCCAGCGCCTGACCCTGGCGCTCAACCGCTATCGCTGGGAAGCCAAGGGCTCCGAGCGGGTGCGCGCGGCGCTGCAGGTGGGCTCGGTGCAGGCGGTCCAGGCCCGCAAGCTGCGGCGCAACGCCAAGGACGCGGTGGTCGAACTGCTGGACGTCGGCTTCGAGCCGGGCGAGGCCCCGGGCGGGGCGGTGACCTTCACCTTCGCCGGCGGCGGCGACCTGAGGGCGCAGGTGGAATGCCTGGACGTAGTGCTGGCCGATGTCAGCGCCCCCTGGGCGACGCCGCGGACGCCGAAGCACGAGGATTAGGGACTATTCGCTCGTCCCGGCGAAGGCCGGGATTCAAGCCGCGCTTCGGCCTGGCCGGAGCAAGGCTAGCGTGTCTGCGATTCCGCCTGGGTCCCGGCCTGCGCCGGGATGAGCGTGGGTTGGAGGCGCCAGCCCTAGCGCCATCAGGCCCTGGCGTTTAAAGAGCGCGGCATGCGCCGCTTCTCCTTCTCCGAGCCCGGCTTCGAAGCCGCTTTCGCCGCCTTTATCGACGAGCGTCGCGAGACGCCGGAGGAAGTCGACGCCGCCGTGCGCGACGTGCTGGCCGCGGTGCGGGCGCAGGGGATGGAGGCGCTGCTGCGCTTCGCCCGGCAGTTCGACAAGGTCGAGATCGACGAGAGCAACATCCGGGTCTCGGCGCAGGAGATCGAGGAGGGCGCGGCCCAGTGCCCGGCCCAGGTGCGCGAGGCCATCGCCTTCGCCGCCGCGCGGATCGGCGCCTATCACGCCCGCCAGCGTCCGGCCGACCAGGCGTTCACCGACGAGGCCGGGGTCGAGCTGGGCTGGCGCTGGACGCCGCTGGAGGCGGTGGGGATCTATGTGCCCGGCGGCCGCGCGGCCTATCCCTCGACCGTGCTGATGAACGCGGTGCCGGCCAAGGTGGCCGGCGTCGAGCGCATCGCGATGGTGACCCCGCCCGGAAGGCTGCAGCCGGCGGTGCTGGCGGCGGCCAAGGAAGCCGGCGTCACCGAGATCTGGCGCGTGGGCGGGGCGCAGGCGGTGGCCGCGCTGGCCTATGGCGCCGGGCCGATCAAGCCGGTCGACAAGATCGTCGGGCCGGGCAACGCCTATGTCACCGCCGCCAAGCGGCGGGTCTACGGCACGGTGGGCATCGACGCCCTGGCCGGGCCCTCGGAGATCGTGGTGGTGGCCGACGGCGCCAACCGCGCCGACTGGATCGCCGCCGACCTGCTGAGCCAGGCCGAGCATGACCCGGCCGCGCAATCGATCCTGATTACCGACGACGAAGCCTTCGCCGCCGCGGTCGAAGCCGAGGTGCAGGCGCAACTGGCGACCCTGACCACGGGCGAGGACGCCGCGGCCTCGTGGCGCGACCACGGGGCGGTGGTGATCGCCCCGCTGGACGAGGCGCCGCGCCTGGTCGATTTGATCGCGCCCGAGCACGTCGAGTTCGCGATGGAGAACCCCGAGCGGCTGTCGGACCGCGTGCGCCACGCCGGAGCGATCTTCCTCGGCCGAGTGACGCCCGAGGCGATCGGCGACTATGTCGCCGGCTCCAACCACGTGCTGCCGACCAGCCGGGCGGCGCGGTTCTCGTCGGGGCTGTCGCTGTACGACTTCATCAAGCGCACCTCGATCGTGAAGTGCGACGCCGCCTCGTTCGCGGTTCTGGGGCCGCACACCGTGGCGCTGGCCGAATCCGAGGGGCTGCCGGCGCACGCCCGTTCGGCGGCGATCCGACTGGGGCAGTAAATTTCGCCTCGGTGTCGAAGCTGAACAGTTCCTGTCAATTCCGTCCCGGAGGCCGTTCAGGTAGCGCCCTCTAGGGTCTCCTTCATCGGGGCCGCAGCGGCCCCCAAGAGATGAAAGACGGAGACCCGCAATGCGCAACCTGATCAACCGCAAGCTGGCTGTCGCCGCCCTGTCCGGCGTGATCGCGGCGGGCGCGGTCGGAACCGCCAACGCCCAGCAATACCGCACGCCGACCGGCGGCGGGCCGGGCTCGATCGTCAGCTGCGACGCCCAGGGCAACAAGCAGGTCGGCGGCGCGCTGATCGGCGCCCTTCTGGGCGCGGCGGCCGGTTCGAACCTGGCCAAGAACGACCGCGGCACCGGCACCGCCATCGGCGCCGTGGCCGGCGCGGCCACCGGCTCGTACGTCGGCTGCAAGATGCAGCGCGACGAGGCGGCCCGCGGCGGCTACGCCTACCAGGGCGGCGGGTCGTACCGCCCGGCGACCTACACCCAGAACGGCTATCGCCTGAACGGCGACATCGCCCCGGCCAACTTCCAGCGTGACGGCGGCGCGTTCGTCGCCAACTCGACCCTGAACCTGCGCGCCGCCCCGACCACCGGCTCGGCCCGGGTCGGCTCGCTGCGGGCCGGCGAGGGCTTCCAGGCCCTGGCCCGCGTGCGCGGCAGCGAGTGGATCCTGGTCGGCCAGAACGGCGTCGGCGTCGGTTATGTCCACGGCGCCTATGTCCGCCCGGCCGGCGGCTACCAGTACGCCCGCTACTAAAAAGCGGGCAAAAATGGAGAGCACTGACGCCCGGCGGCCACGCCGGGCGTCTTTTCTTGTGTGCGAGCGGGCAAGATCGCACGCGGCAGGATGACGTTAGGGGTTGGTTTGCAATAAAGCTCCGGGCAAGCCTCTCCCGCAGCGCCATGGCCGACGAAGACCGTACCAAGCATCGACTGCAGTCTGTCGAGATCGACGAGGAGTCCCTCGCCGCGGTTTCGCGCGACCAGGAGCAGGAACGGCAGATCGCGATCTTCGACCTGCTGGAAGAGAACTATTTCTATCCGGACGGCGCCGAGAGCGGCCCCTACGACCTGCGCATGGGGCTGATGGAGAACCGGCTGGTGCTGGACGTCCACGGCCCGGCCTACGAGAAGCGCCATATCCTGTCGCTGTCGCCGTTCCGCGGGCTGATCAAAGACTACTTCATGATCTGCGAGAGCTATTACCAGGCGATCCGCAACTCCTCGCCCCAGCAGATCGAGGCGCTGGATATGGGCCGGCGGGGGCTGCACAACGAGGCCTCCGAACTGCTGCGCACGCGGCTGGCGGGCAAGATCGAGACCGATCTCGACACCTCGCGCCGGCTGTTCACGCTGATCTGCGCGCTGCACTGGCGAGGCTAGGGGTGGCGTCAGTTCGATCACGCGCGCCGCTGCCGGGCGCGGTCCTGTTCGCGTGCAACTTCAACCGCGTGCGCTCGCCGATGGCCGAGGCGCTGCTGAAGCGGGCGCTGGGCGACCGGGTCTATGTCGACAGCTGCGGCCTCAAGCTCGAGCCGACCGAGGCGGGCGAGGGGGCCGATCCCTTCGTACGCTCGGTGATGGAGGAGATCTCCGTCGACCTGGCCAGCCATGCGCCCAAGACCTTCGACGAGCTGGAGGACGCCTCGTTCGATCTGGTGATCTCGCTTACCCCCGAGGCCCAGCACCGGGCGGTGGAGATGACCCGCGGCCGCGCCGCCGAGATCGAGTACTGGCCGACATTTGACCCGACCCTGGCCGAAGGATCGCGCGAGGCGCGGCTGGCCGCCTATCGCGAGGTGCGCGACCACCTGGCCAAGCGGATCGCCGAACGCTTCCCGCGCTAGCCTTCTGGGCGCTGAGGGCGTAAAGGCCTCTGCGCTACAATTGGATTGCACGCCACGGCTCGCGCCGCGACACACTGCGCGAGCCGTTTGCGATTCGAAGACACCACTTGGGAGCCTGCATGGCGAAAGAAGAACTTTTGGAGTTTCCGGGCGTGGTCAGCGAAGTCCTGCCCAACGCGACCTTCCGCGTGAAGCTCGAGAACGACCACGAGATCATCGCCCACACCGCCGGCAAGATGCGCAAGAACCGCATCCGCGTTTCGGCCGGGGACAAGGTGCTGGTCGAGATGACGCCCTATGACCTGACCAAGGGCCGCATCACCTTCCGCGTCCGCTAGGCCGCTTGGCCACGCCGCCCCTTCAGCGCCTGGTGCTGGCTTCAGCAAGTCCCAGGCGGCTGGATCTCCTGCGCCAGGTCGGGCTCGAGCCCGCCGAGATCATCGCCGCGGAGATCGACGAGACCCCGCTCAAAGACGAGACCCCGCGCCGCACGGCGCTGCGCCTCGCGGTCGCCAAGGCCGCGACGGTGGCCGGCGTGCGCCCGGATGATTTCGTGCTGGCCGCCGACACGGTGGTGGCGGTCGGGACCCGCATCCTGCCCAAGGTGGAGACCCGCGAGGAGGGCCGCCGCTGCCTGGAGCTGCTGTCGGGCCGCGCCCACAAGGTGCTGACCGGCGTGGCCGCGCACGGCCCCGGCGGCAAGACCGCCAGCCGGCTGGTCGAGACCCGGCTGCACTTCAAGCGTCTGACGCCCGGCGAGATCGAGGCCTATCTCGACGGCGGCGAAGGCGTCGGCAAGGCCGGCGGCTATGGCGTCCAGGGCCATGCGGGCGCCTTCGTGATGTCGATCCAGGGCTCCTACCCGGCGGTGGTCGGGCTGCCGCTCTATGAGACCCTGAACCTTCTGCGCGGCGTGGGATTTACGGCGGCATGAACGAGCGGACCCTCTTTCTGGATCGAGGGATCGGCGAGAGCCGCGGGGTGGTGCTGCTGGACGGCGCGCCCGAGCGGCTGCTGATCGAGCGCGACGGCGACGACGCCCGCACCCGGCTGGGCGCGCGGCACGTGGCGCGGGTCCGCAAGGTCGAGCCGGCCTTCGCCTCGGCCTTCGTCGACCTGGGCGGGGTCGAGGCGCTGCTGTCGTTCAAGCCGGACGCGCGGCCGGTCGAAGGCGCCGCGCTGGAGGTCGAGATCCGCAGCGAGCCGCGCGACGGCAAGCTGGCCACGGTGCGCGTTATCGGCCCGGCGCAGGGCGCGCCGAAGCTGCTGAGCCCCGCGCCGAGCCTGGCCGATCAACTGGCCGCCTTCGCGCGCGACGCCGAGATCGTGGAAGGCCGTGAGGCGCGCCAGGCGGCCGACGAAGCGCAGGACGAGGCGCTGCAGACCATTCACAAGCTGCCCGGCGGCGGCGACATCGCCATCGAGCCGACGCGGGCGCTGGTCGCCATCGACGTCGACATCGGCGAGCGCAAGGGCAACGACGTCAAGCGCGTGACCCGCGCGGCCAACCACGCGGCGCTGGCGCACGGCGCGCGGCTGCTGCGGCTGAAGGGGCTGGGCGGGATCGTGGTGTTCGACCTGGTCGGGCGCGGCCATGACGGCAACGCGCTGCTGACCGCCGCGCGCGCGGCCTTCGGTCCCGACAATCCCGGCGTGGCGATCGGCCCGGTCGGGCGTTTCGGCACCATGGAAATGACCATTCCGCGGCGGACCGCGCCGCTGAGCGACATCCTCTGCAACGCCGGCGGGGGCTTGAGCGACCGGACCCTGGCGCTGCGGCTGATCCGGGCGATCGAGACCGAGGCCGCCAGCCAGCCGGGCGCGCGCCTGGAAGCCCGCTGCCACCCGGCGACAGCCAAGGCGGCCGGCCCCTATGCCGAGCGGCTGGCCGGCAAGATCGGCGCGCGCTTCACGATCACCCCGCAGGACGGCGCTGCCCGCACCCGGATCGAGGTGAGGGCGCTATGAGCGCGCCCTGTCCGATCTGCGGCAAGCCTGCGCAGCAGGAGTACCGGCCGTTCTGCTCCAAGCGCTGCGCGGACGTCGACCTGCAGCGCTGGCTGAGCGGCCGCTACGCCATTCCCTCGACCGACGACGAGGCGGAAGGCGATGGAAGTGAAGAAGACTGAATCCGCCGCTGGACAGGCGCGAACGCCTCTTCTATAGACGCGGCTCCCGCGCAGGCGGGACCTTGCTTCGCCCTCCGATCCGATCGGAACGGCCCGGCGCCTGGGTAGCTCAGTTGGTAGAGCAGCGGATTGAAAATCCGCGTGTCGGTGGTTCGAATCCGCCCCCAGGCACCATCTTCTTCTCGACATTCGATGGCTAAGCGACGTGCGGCGAAGCGGTCGTGGACTTTCGCGCGTGCGCCTGCGATTTGACGGCGCAGACGGCGGCCGGGGCAGGCCGCCCGGGCAGACAGGACGATTTCGATGACCGCCAACAACCGCGTGGCTCTTTCCAGCGACCATGCCGCCATCGAGCTGCGGCAGGCGATCGCCGCCCACATCGCGGCCCACGGCTGGGAGCCGGTCGACATCGGCCCGACGAGCCCCGAGAGCACCCATTATCCGCAGCACGGCCAGGCCGCCGCGCAGCTGGTCGCCTCGGGCGACTGCCGGCTTGGGATCATCCTCTGCGGCACCGGCCAGGGCATCATGATGGCCGCCAACAAGGTCAAGGGCGTCCGCTGTGGGGTGTGCTCCGACACCTTCTCGGCCCGCATGATCCGCCAGCACAACGACGCCAACATGCTGTCGATCGGCGCGCGGGTGGTCGGCGAGGGCCTGGCGCTCGATATCGTCGACGCCTTCCTGAGCGCCGAGTTCGAGGGCGGCCGTCACGCGACGCGCGTGGAGATGATCGAGGCCCTGGAGGGGTAGGGGGCCGCTTGCGGATAGACCTCCTCGACCTGCTGGCGGACCGGGAGATTGTCCATCCCACCCGGATCAGCGCCGTCACGTGGGCCGGGAGCGAACTGGTCCTGAGCCTGACCGGCTGGCGCTGGTGGGAGCAGGCGCACGCCGATCGCCGAGCGGAGGGCACCATCCGGTTCGTGTTCGGCGGCGTCGCAGACGGGACGCTGCACCCGGGGGTCATGGACGACGACGAGGCGCTTGAGGACTTCGCGATCCGGCCGATCACGGACGTGCCGTGGGCGCAGCCCGCGGACTGGTCCATCTACTGTTCAGCGGCGCTTCCCGACCCAATGGCGATCTATGTCGGCCTGCACGACTTCCTGGCGCGCGAGGGGGCGTTCTATACGCCCGCGGACTTCCTGAACGGCGCGGCGGAAATCTCGCGCTTCATCGCGATCACGCAAGCGCCTGGATTCATGCTGGGGAGCGGACCGGAATGCGTGCGGGCGCTGCTGTGCGCCGAGCTGGAACGGCAAGGCGTTCGGTTCAGCGTCATTCACACAATGCGCGACGTTGAGAGCCGGCTGCTGGTTCGCCTCGGCGGCTCGTCCTTCGTCTGCGATACGGCCGTCGCGGAGTTCGAGGCCGCGGCGGGCTGAGGTTCAGCTCGGCTGCGTCAGTCGAGATAGGCCGCCAGCGGTCCCCACGCCTCCAGCTTGCGCGCGAACCGGAGCGTGTGGGCCGGGCTGCTGGAGGGCAGGGGGATGAGGGCGAGGTCGGGGCGGCCGGCCAGGATCTTCACGCCGAGCCTGGCGGACGCGCCGCCGTTGAAGGCGACGGCGCGCAAGGCCGGCAGGCGCTCGCAGAGCTCGGGCAGGGCGTTGGGCTGGTGATCGCGGATCGCCGTGTCGAGGCTGCCGGGGCGGACGGCCGAGCCGACCACGTCCCAGAGACCGACGCCGGCCGCCAGCAGCACCTCCAGCCGCTCGCCATAGGGCAGGGAGAGCAGCGGCGCGCCGGTCACCGCCTGCATCAGGCGCCAGAACTGGTTCTGCGGGTTGGCGTAGTACTGGGCGGCGGCCAGCGACTTCTCGCCGGGCAGGCTGCCGAGCACCAGCAGCCGCGTCCGCGCGTCGGCCACGGGGGCGAAGGAGGCCTTGCGGCCAGCGTCGGCGGCGGAGCTCATCGCCGAGACTGTGCCCCAGGGGCGCGGCGTCGGCCAGAGGCCGCGGCGCGACGGGGCGGGCGATCCGGTCGAGGTTCGATTCTACGCCGCCGCGGGCGGCGCGCGCGAAGTGGGGCCGCCGCGGCCATTTCGGCCGGGAATTCTCCCATTTGGCGGGCGCGAACCGGGTTTCCTTTTCCACAATGGGCCAGTCGCGGCGGTTATGGGGGCGATTTCGCCCTTCGAGGCGTTCGGAGCCCGCGCGGCTCAGCCATGGCGCCGGGGACACGCCCGCCACGTCTTTGGCCAGCAATTGCCGAACGTTGGTTGACTCGGGGGGCTCGGACTCTCATGTCCCCGGCGCGACAGTTCGATGACCGAATTTCGGGCTGGCCGGCGCCGAAAGGGCAGGCTGCCAGCGGTTATTTTGAGATCAGCGTTCCGCGACGGTTGCTGCATTGCAGCATAAAACCGCCGCCAAAAATGGAAAATCGCCGCGCTTTACTTGGCTGGGCCGTTGTGCGTCGCAGCAATGCGCGTCTCCCCCAAGACTTCTCGGGGTCGCACCCCTCTGCATGGCCTCTTGACGCTTGGAATAGGGGTTGCCAAAGGACCCCTGCCGCACGTCTAACATTGCGGTAAGATTTCGGGTTCCCCTCGGGTAGCTCGATTTCGCTCCCGTATCCGAACGCCCGGTTTCACGCAGGTGGAAGACGGCGCCAGGGTCGGGCGCAGCGAAGCGGCTCTCGCGCTTTGGCTGGGTGACCAGGCAGGGCGACGGGCTATTTAGTTAGGGTGGGAGACGCTCTCGCGCGACGACCCTTCGGTCCAAACGTGCTAGACCAATCAGGAACTGGCGACAGATGCTCGACAATAAACGAAAGACCCCTTTCATCGCTCTCATCGGCGCCGTCGCGCTGATGGCGAGCGCGCCGGCGTTCGCGCAGGACGCCGCCGCTCCGGCTGCTCCGGCCGCCGCCGACGCCGCGGCCGCCCCGGC
>NZ_JAPMTQ010000017.1:0-69319 GCF_026411515.1 Phenylobacterium sp. 58.2.17
TCGGCAGCGTCAGATGTGTATAAGAGACAGGGCCAAGCGCGCCTTCCTCGCCGCGCCGCCGCCGTCGACCCTGGCGAGCGGCCGTCTGGCCGCGCCGATCTCGCCCCATGTGCTGCAGGCCGGCGCGGTCATCGCCGCGGCGCTGATCACCGGCGTCCGCTCCGACCTGCCAGGGCCGATCACCGCCCAGGTCACCCAAAACGTCTACGACAGCCCGACCGGCCAGCTCCTGCTGATCCCGCAGGGCGCGCGCCTGATTGGAACCTACGATTCCGAGGTCTCGTTCGGTCAGACCCGCGTCCTGCTGGCCTGGGACCGGCTGATCCTGCCCGACGGCCGAGCAGTCGCGCTCGATCGCCAACCTGCAACCGACGCCGCGGGCCGATCGGGCCTGCAGGACGAGACCGACGAGCACTGGGGCGCGATGGCCAAGGCGGCCCTACTTTCGACCCTGCTCGGCGTCGGCGCCGAACTGGGCGCGGACGACGACGACGACGACAGCCTCGTGCGCGCCCTGCGCCGCGGATCCCAGGACACCCTCAACCAGACCGGTCAGCAGGTGGTCCGCCGGCAGCTGAACGTCCAGCCGACCCTGACCCTGCGGCCGGGCCTGCCGCTCCGGGTGCTCGTCACCCGCGACCTGATCCTGCCGCCCCCGGAGAACCGACCATGACCAAGCTCAAGCTGAGCGCCCTGGCCGACGACAAGCCGGTCCGGCTGACCCTGGACCTGCCTGCCGCTGTCCACCGTGATCTGGTCGCCTATGCCGGCGCCCTGGCGCGAGAAAGCGGCCGGCCCGTCGAGGAACCGGCCAAGCTGATCGCCCCGATGCTGGCGCGGTTCATGGCCACTGATCGGGCGTTTGCGCGTCTTCGTCGCGCGGCCGAGGCCGGGGGATGACGCGACCAGCCTGCTCCTCCAGAGGTGGCCTTCAGCGGGCGCGGACACCGGGCGGTTGCTTGACTCTTTCGTGCATCAGAATGAGAACATTAAGAGAACATTCAGGAGGCCGATGATGAGACCCCAGGCGCAATCCGCGCGCTCCACGCGGCGGTATGACGTGTCGCAGCCTGCCGACCGGCCTCGTCCCGACTATCGGCCGGTCGAGACGCTCGACCCCGAGACGCGGCAGATCATCGAGGAGACGGCGCTTGAGGAGATCGAGCATTTCGCCGCCTGGGGCGATCCTCTCGCCATCGAACGGCTCGCGGCGGCGGGGCGGTGCGCGGAGTGGTCGTCGGACGAAGGGACCGCCATGGCCTGGCAGGTGTCCGATGTCATGGACGAGATCGCCAGAAAGCTGCGCGCGGGCCGCGCCGAGCTGACCGGCGCGATGGTCGCTCTGGGTCCGTTGGTCCGGCTGTCGGCGGCGAGATGGCGTTAGGCCGAGGCGTTTCACGCCACAGTTGGGCGCCCGCGCCCGTCCCGGCGAGGGATTGGAGCGGCGTGGCGCGTAATCCAGCTAGCTGCGGAAACCGCCCATGCTGGTCGACTATCTGCGTCGCGCGCTCCTGCCTCCAGGGCTGATCGTCCGTCTGCCCGACGGACGGTCCATCTGTGCGGACCTCGCGCCGTCAGGCGTCGGCCCGATCGTGCGGATCACCAGCTGGGCCGCGCTGGCCAAGATCTGCATCCGGCCGTCCGTTGGCTTCGGCGAGGCCTATATGGACGGCGATCTCGTGCTTGAACGCGGCTCGCTCTGGGACGTGCTCGACCTGATCGGCGCGTCCCGCCCCGCAGCGACGCGTTCGGCCAGCTCGCCGCGCCGCCTCTGCGAGCGCCTTCTCAAGCGCTGGCGCCAGGCCAACGCGCAGGCGGCTGCGCGGCGCAACGTCGCCCATCACTACGACCTGTCTCGCGACTTCTACGCCCGCTTCCTGGACGAGGACCTGCAGTACTCCTGCGCCTATTTCGCCCAGCCGGACATGAACCTGGAGGAGGCTCAGGCGGCCAAGAAGGAGCACATCCTGCGCAAGCTGCGCCTGGCGCCCGGGCAGAGCGTGCTGGACATCGGGTGCGGCTGGGGCGGGCTGGCCCTGACCCTGGCCGAGGAGGCCGACGTGGTCGTCACCGGCCTGACGCTCTCGCAGGAACAGCTGGCCACGGCGCGGACGCGCGCGGCGCAACGGGGCCTGGCCGGCATTGTCCGCTTCGATCTGCTCGACTACCGAGAGGCTGGCGACCTCTATGACCGCGTGGTGTCGGTGGGCATGTTCGAGCACGTCGGGACACCGAACTACGGCGCCTATTTCGAGACCATCGCGGCCCGGCTCACCGACGACGGCGTGGCGCTGGTCCACGCCATCGGCCGTAAGGACGGGCCCGGCCTCACCCAGCCGTGGATCGAGAAATACATCTTCCCGGGCGGCTACATTCCGGCGCTGTCGGAGGTCCTGCCGGCGATCGAAGCCGCGGGCCTTTGGGTGACCGACATCGAGATCCTGCGCGGCCACTACGCCGCGACGTTGCGGTGCTGGCGAGAGCGTTTCGAGGCCAATCGCGCCGACATCGCCCAGATGTACGATGAGCGGTTCTGCCGGATGTGGGAGTTCTATCTGGCTCTGAGCGAGGTGGCCTTCCGTCACCGCGGCCACATGGTCTTCCAGATCCAGCTCGCCAAGCGCCAGGACGCCACGCCCCTGACCCGCGACTACCAGTACCGACCGCGACGGGTGGTGGGCCTGGGCAGCCGGCTCGGGAAGCGGTTTGAACCCCTCGACCGCGGTCGCTAGGATCGCGCCTTTCGCCGGAACGGGACCGCCGCCTTGGGCAAGTACGATCCATTGCGCCGCCATCTCGCCAAGCGCGGCGGCGACGTCCTCGAGTTCAGTTTCCCCGAGCTTGAGCGCCTGCTCGGCGCCTTCCTGCCCAACGCCGCGCGCTCGCAAGACTGGTGGACCAACGACCCGCAGGCCGACCCCAAGATGGTTCAGCGCCTGGCCTGGCTGGAGGCCGGCTACGAGGCGAAGCTGCTTGGCGCCGAACGGGTTCGCTTCCAGCGGCGAAGCGCCCGCTAGGCCGCCCGGCGCCTAAGGCGCGGAGGGGGCGGCCAGACGCCGCCGCAGTTCCTGGAAGGTCGCTACGGGATCGCCGCCGAGCGCCTCGATGAAGCGGCAGAACTCGATGAGCTCCACGCGGCGTTGCCGGGCCTCGATCATATGGATGTGGGAGGCTGAGCGCCGCATCAGCTTGGCCAGGCCCCGCTTGGAGACGCCGGCCCGCAGTCGCTCCTCGCGCAGCAGCTGTGGCAACACGGCGTAGGCGTCGCTGAAGATGACGTTGGGCACGCGGCGCTACTTCGGGAACGCGATCGCCTGCAGGTTCACATAGTAGGCCTCAAGGCCCGTCCCGGCGCCGTCGACCTGATGCAGGACCAGCGAGATGTCGTGGCGCCCCGCCGGCAGGTCATAGACATAGGCGCCGTCGGCCGGCTGGCGGTCGTGCTCGTATTTGTCGAGCGTCTGGACGCTGGGCGCGCCGAGATTGACGCGCTTGATGACGGTGAGCGGCCCATCGTCCAGCTTCAGGGAGACGCGGACCGAACAGGGACAGCCCTCACCGGTTTCCGCCGCCAAACCGCTGGTGAACTGCACCAGGACATCGGCGGGGGCCTTGAGCTCGACCGTGACCTTGCCGACCACCTGCGGGGCGTCGCCCTTGAGCGGCACCGCGTCGCGATTGGGGGTGTTGTAGTAGGCGATGCCCCGTCCGCTGACGGCGTAGGGCGCCGGCAGGGGGCCCTGCGGATAGGCGTCGGCGCCGGCGGGCGCGGCGTGGCCCGGATGGGCCTGCGCCGCTGGAACGCCCAGGACCAGGCAGGCCGCCAGAACGGCGGTCGATCGAAGGATCATCTCGAACTCCGGGTTTGAGGGAATGCCGTCGGCGTCAGGCGTCAGAAGCGATAGGCCGCCTTGACGTAGAAGAACCGGCCGTTCGTCCCGTAGGGGGCGATATAGGCGTAGGGGAAGATGCCGTTGTTGTCGGCGCCGTTGGTCCCGGCGGCCACGGTGGCGGCGGTCGAGGCGATCAGCTTGTCCGGCATCTTGTCGAAGAGGTTGCTGACGCCGGCGGTCATCGTGAACTCGTCGGTGACGCGGTAGCTGGCCTCCAGGTCGGTGACGATGTCGGCGCCGAAGTGCTGGATGATGTCGGAATTGGCCGAGGTCGAGGAGACCGGGACCAGGGTCACGTCGTAGCCAGGGATCAGGGCCGCGACCTGGGCCGGGGTGCGGTTGGTGAGCGCCACCTGCGAGACTTCGCCATAGCGGGTGTTGGTCAGGTTGATCGACAGCGGGCCTCGCTCCCAGGCGAGGTTGAGCATGATCTTGTCCTTGGGCGTGGCGTCCTTGGTCCGCACCTGCTGGGTGAGGTCAAACAGCGGCGCGGTGATGCCGAGCGCCGCCAGGGGCGCGGGGGTGCCGGCGATCTTGTCGAACTCGGTCTTGTTGAAATTGGCGGCCACCGTGGCGGTCAGTGATCCGTAGTCGCCGAGGTCCTGGCGATAACGGGCGGTGATGTCGACGCCCTGCGTGGTGGAGTCGACGGCGTTGGTGACGTAGGCGACGGCGTTGATGCCGGGGAAGCCGTTGGCGGCCAGCAGGCTGGTCAGGGCCGGGCTGGAGAAGTTCGAGGAGATGACGATGCGGTCCTGGATCTCGATCCGGTAGAAGTCGACCGTCGCGGTCAGCCTGCCGAGCTCGAAAACGCCGCCGACCGAAAGGTTGTTGGAGGTCTCCGGGTCGAGCGGCTTGGCGCCGATCAGCGGGGCGATGGGATCGTTGACCGAGACCACCCGCACGCTCAGCGGCGCGCCGTTGATGAAGCTGATCGAGCTGTTGCTGAAATAGGACTGGGGCAGGGCCGGGGCGCGGAAGCCCGAGCCCACCGAACCGCGCAGGGCCAGGCCCTCGACGATCTGGAAGCGGCCGGCGACCTTGTAGTTGGTGGTGGCCCCGAAGTCGGAGAAGTTCTCGTAGCGAAGCGCGGCCGAGAGGGTCAGGCGCTCGTCGAAGAAGGCCTGCTCGATCTCGCCGTAGATGGCCTTGCTGTCGCGGTCGAAGGTTCCGCTTTCGTCAGGCGTGGCGCCGGGCGCGGGCTGGGAGCCCACCGGGGCGGGCTTGCCGGCGTTGGGGCCGTCGAGGATCGGCACGCCGCCGCTGAGGTAGCTCGCGGGCTCGCCGGCGGTCTTCTCGTACCACTCCTTGCGGTACTCCAGGCCGAGCGCGACCTTCAGGGGGCTGGCCAGGCCGAGCGCGATCTCGCGGCTGAGATCGAAATTGGTCGTCCACTGCTCGAACTTCACCCCGCCGCGATAGAAGTCGGTCTGGCTGGCGGCGCCGTAGGAGACGTTGTTGCTCCTGGTGTAGCTGCCCTTGCTGCGCGACTGGCCATAGAGGGTCGAGAGGTCCCACTTGAAGCCCAGCAGGTCGTCGCCCCGCACCCCCGCGGCCGACGAGAAATTCTCGATGACGTGCTCCTGCAGGGGCAGGAAGCCGTTGGGATGGATGGCCCGGACGGTCTCGTCCTGGCCGGCGCGGCGGAAGAAGTTGTAGCTGGTTCCTTCGAGGCGGTTGTAGCCGCCGAAGGCGTAGGCGGTGGCGGTCGCCGACAGCGGCAGTTCGGCGTTCACGAACAGGCTGGCGTTGGTGTAGTCCGGCTCGCCGAACACCCAGACATTGCGGTCGAAGGTCGCCTCGCGCGGATCGAGCGCGCCGTTCGAGGGCGTCAGGCCGGTCCCCGAGCCGTAGCTGCCCGACGGCATGACCAGGCCGCCGCCCGGGGCGATCCCGAAATACTGCTGGCGGGTGTCGGGCTTGGCGCGATCGGTGCGCTTGTGGTCCTGGTACTGGCCGGTGATCCGCACCACCCCGCCGTCGCCGATCGCAAAGCCGGCGCCCAGCGCCAGTTCCATGTGGTCGCCGTCGCCGCGCGAGGTCTGGCCGACCTTGCCGGTCATCGAATAGCCGACGGTGTTGTCGAGCATGATGTTGATGACGCCGGCGATGGCGTCGGCGCCGTACTGGGCCGCCGCGCCGTCGCGCAGCACCTCGAGCCGGGAGATGGCGGCGGTCGGGATGGCGTTGAAGTCGTAAGCGACGTCGCCGCGGCCGATCTGGTTGCTGATGTTGAGGTCGGCCGAGGTGTGGCGGCGCTTGCCGTTGACCAGCACCAGGACCTGGCCGGTGGAGAGGCCGCGCATGGTCGGCGGGGCGAGGAAGTCCTGGGCGCCGGCGGCGGCCGGACGCGGGGTGCTGAAGCTGGGCACCGCGACCTTGATCAGGCTCTGCAGATCGTTGCCGCCGCCCTTGCGCAGTTCCTCACTGGAGATGGAGTCGATCGGCGTCGGGGAGTCGGTGACGACCCGCGGGCCGAAGCGCGATCCGGTGACCACGACCTCCTCGACCTGGGCGGTCGGCTCGTCCTGGGCCGCGGCCTGGCCGGCGGCCCCCAGCACGCCGATGATGACGGCGCTCGACGCCAGCAGCCGAGCCCGATGGCGACACACCCCTGTCGTAGCCATGTTGTCGTTTCCCCTCGCTTGGCGCTCTTGGTGAACGCCGGTCTTCGCGACGTTGAGCGGCGGGGGCTAGAAAAACAATTGACCCACGGGCACCACTCCATAAGCCAATGTTATGGCTTCAGAGGCGGCCCGCGGCCCGTGCGAACCTTCGCAAAGGCCGCCCGGGTGCATGGGACAAGGGGCGATGCGCTCGGGGACATCCCAATCGCGCCGTCGCTGTCGCTGCGAAGCGTGACCTAGATCGCGAGCGCGGTATAGCCGGCCAAGTCGAGCGCCTGGGTCACTTGCGCCAGGTCCGCGGCGGTCTCGATGGAGACGGTCTGCGCCGTTAGATTGATATCAAGCGTGGCGCTGGAATCGACGCTGCGCACGGCCCGGGTGACGACGTCCGCGCAATGGCCACAGGTCATGTCCGGAACTGTCAGGGTCAGCATTTCAAACTCCTCGTATCGGGTCGGCCAATCGCCGTACGAGAACTGTCGGGCTTCCAGCGACAGGAAGGTCAAGTGACTTGATGGCGCGGTCCTTCCGAAGCGCAGCGGCTCCCGCCGCGCCAAGAGACATGCGCTTTCCCCCAAATTTCTTGGGTTTGATCTCGGCGCGAACAATCGAGAGCACCCCATTGACCTTCCAGGAACTGGAACCTCTAGACCTCTGGCCGAACGATTTGAGAGGCCCAGTTCCATGAACGCTCCCTTCAACCCGGCCGGCGTCGCCGTCAGGCAAAGTTTCCCGATCGCCGGCATGACCTGCGCGTCCTGCGTGCGCCGCGTCGAGCTCGCCATCGCCAAGGCGCCGGGCGTGGCTTCGGCGTCGGTGAACCTGGCGACCGAAGCGGCCGAGGTCACCTTCGACCCGTCGGCCAAGGCGGACGCCGCCGGCGTGATCGCCGCCATCAAGGGGGCCGGCTACGAGGTCCCCGTCGAAACCTCCGAGGTCGAGATCGAGGGCATGACCTGTGCCTCGTGCGTGCGCCGGGTCGAGCTGGCCATCGCCGCCGTTCCGGGCGTGCTCAAGGCGTCGGTCAACCTCGCCACCGAACGCGCCACGATCGAGACCCTGGTCGGCGCGGCGCCGCGCGCGGCCATCGACGCCGCCATCCGCAAGGCGGGCTATGAGCCGCGCCGCGCCGACGTCGCCGTCTCGGCCGCCGGCGCGGACAGCCGCGAGGAAGCCCGCGACCGCGAGATGGCCCACCTCAAGCGCGATCTGACGATCGCCGCCGCGCTGACCCTGCCGATCTTCGTGCTGGAGATGGGCTCGCACGTCTTCCCGCCGCTGCACCACTGGCTGGCGATGACCATCGGCCAGCAGCCCCTCTACCTGGCGTTCTTCGTGCTGGCGACGGTGGTCCAATTCGGGCCGGGCCTGCGCTTCTACAGGAAGGGCGTGCCGGCTCTCCTGCGCCTGGCGCCCGACATGAACTCGCTGGTCGTCCTGGGGGCGACGGCGGCCTGGGCCTATTCGGTGGTCGCCGTCTTCGCGCCCGGCGCGCTGCCGTCCGGAACGGCCAACGTCTATTTCGAGGCCTCGGCGGTGATCATCACCCTGATCCTGCTGGGCCGTGTCCTGGAGGCCAAGGCCAAGGGCCGCACCAGCGAGGCGATCAAGCGCCTGATGGGCCTGCAGGCCAAGTCGGCCCGAGTGGAACGCGACGGCGAGTTCGTCGATGTGGCGCTTGAGGACGTCACCGCCGGCGATGTCATCCAGGTGCGCCCCGGCGACAAGGTTCCGGTCGACGGCGTGGTGCTGTCCGGGTCGTCCTTCGTCGACGAGGCCATGATCTCGGGCGAGCCGATCCCGGTCATCAAGGGGGAGGGCGCCGAGGTGATCGGCGGCACGATCAACAAGACCGGCAGCTTCACCTACCGCGCCACCAAGGTCGGGGCGGACACGCTGCTCGCCCAGATCATCCGCATGGTCGAGACCGCGCAGGGCTCGAAACTGCCGATCCAGGCGCTGGTCGACAAGGTCACGGCCTGGTTCGTGCCGGCGGTCATGCTGGCGGCCGCCCTCACCTTCGTGGTCTGGCTGGTGTTCGGCCCGGAGCCGGCGGTCGCCTTCGCCCTGGTCAACGCCGTGGCCGTCCTGATCATCGCCTGCCCGTGCGCCATGGGCCTGGCCACTCCGACCTCGATCATGGTCGGGACCGGCCGCGCCGCCGAACTGGGCGTCCTGTTCCGCAACGGCGAGGCGCTGCAGTCGCTGAAATCGACCCAGGTGGTCGCGCTGGACAAGACCGGCACGCTCACCGCCGGCAAGCCGGTGATGACCGACCTGGAGGTCGCGGAAGGCTTTGAGCGGGACAAGGTCCTGTCGCTGGTCGCCGCCGTGGAGGCGCAGTCCGAGCACCCCGTGGCCGACGCCATCGTCACCGCCGCCAAGGCCGAAGGCCTCACGTTCGGCGCGGTCGAGGCCTTCGAGGCGATCCCGGGCTTCGGCGTCAACGCACTGGTCGACGGTCGCCGGATCTCGGTCGGCGCCGACCGGCACATGGCCCAGCTCGGCATCGACGTGCGGGCGTTCGCCGACGCCGCCGTCCGCATGGGCGAGATGGCCAAGACGCCGCTCTACGCCGCCGTCGATGGCAGGCTGGCCGCGATCATCGCCGTTTCCGACCCGATCAAGCCGACGACGCAGCAGGCCATCCGCGCCCTGCATGAGATGGGCCTGAAGGTGGCGATGATCACCGGCGACAACCGGCGTACGGCGGAGGCCATCGCCGCCCAGCTCGGCATCGACGAGGTGGTCGCCGAGGTGCTGCCCGACGGCAAGGTCGAGGCCATCAAGCGCCTGCGCGAGGGCGGCCGCGCGGTGGCCTTCGTGGGCGACGGCATCAACGACGCCCCGGCCCTGGCCGAGGCCGATGTCGGCATCGCCATCGGCACCGGCACGGACGTGGCCATCGAAAGCGCCGACGTGGTGCTGATGTCCGGCGACCTGCTGGGCGTGAGCAACGCCATCGCGCTGTCCAAGGCCACCATCGCCAACATCCGCCAGAACCTGTTCTGGGCCTTCGCCTACAACGCCAGCTTGATCCCGGTGGCGGCCGGCGTGCTCTACCCGGTCAGCGGCACGTTGCTCTCGCCGATGCTGGCCGCCGGGGCCATGGCCCTCTCCAGCGTCTTCGTGCTGGGCAACGCCATGCGGCTGAAGCGGTTCAAGGCGCCGGTGCGCGAGGCGGCCCCGGCCTCGGCGACCGGCCACTGGCCTCGCTCTTGACCTTCCAATCGCTGGAACCTTTATCCTGACACTCTAGGACCGGAAGAACGTGACATGAACATCGGCGCTGCATCGGAAAAGTCGGGCCTGCCGGCCAAGACCATCCGCTACTACGAGGACATCGGCCTGCTGCAGGCCGACCGGGCCAGCAACGGCTATCGCGACTACTCGATGGCCGACGTGCATCGCCTGCGCTTCCTGCAGCGCTCGCGCAGCCTCGGTTTCTCGGTCGAGGAGTGCCGCCAGCTGCTCTCGCTCTACAGCGACAAGGACCGCGAGAGCGCCGACGTGAAGGTGATCGCCAAGACCAAGCTGGTGGAGATCGACCGCAAGCTCGCCGAGCTGACCGAGCTGCGCGACACCCTGCGCCACCTGGTCCGCAACTGCCATGGCGACAACCGTCCCGACTGCCCGATCATCGAAGGCCTGTCGGGCAGGGACCTGAGTCACTAGCAAGGCTCGGGCCCGGGACGCCGTTCCGGCTGTCCTCGTGAACCGTCGCCCGGCAACCAGAAGTAGGCTAGGTCGTCGCTATGGCGCTGCTCTGTCCTCAGTGTTTCGACAACAACGGGCTTCGAAACCGTCTGGTCGCCGTGCGTCCGAACTACGACGAAGGCAAGTGCGACTTCCACCCGACGCGCAAAGGCATACCGGTGGAGGCCGTGTCGGCGATCGTCGATGAAGTATTTCGCCAGAACTATGACTTCGGGGATCCCGCAATGGAGTTCCTCGACGGTGATTTTGTCTACTCCCAACAGGGTGACCGCCTTCGCGATGTTGTCGAAGGGCTTACCGAGGCCGTGGACGAGAGCATCACAGATTTGCTCGTCGCCCAGCTCATCGCCGACGACAACTACTGGCCTGGCGATGGCGAGATGCCGTTCTACCTTGAGTATGACGGGTTCTATGAGCGCATCAGTCACGGCGACGCGGGGCATGGCCAACTCTGGGACGCCTTCTGCCAGACGATCGTGCACGATCAGAGGTTCTTCAATCGCGAGGCCGACGGGCTTCTCCAGGAGATCTTCAAGAACATCCACCTGCAGCGCAGCGAGTCCCGGCTCTATCCGGTGCACGTGCTTCAGCCGGAGACCGCCCCGGCGCTCTTTCGCGCGCGCGTTGTCGATGAGGCCGAACTAAAGGCGGTTCGCCGCGATCCCTGTGTTCAGCTGGGCCCTCCGCCGCGTCGGCGTGGCAGGCCCAACCGAATGAACCCGTCCGGAGTGCTTGCCTTCTACGGTTCGCTGGATCTCACGACCTGCATCTCCGAACTCCGGCCGCTGGTCGGCTCACAGGTTGTCAGCGCGGAATTCCGGATCAGGCGACCCATCGTGGTCCTGGACACCACGCGGTTCGAGGCTCCACCGAAAGAACTGAACCTCTTTGCGAAGGACCATGTTCGTCGCCTCGCTCAGTGGCGCTTCATGCAGCGGTTCATGGCGGAGATCGCAAAGCCGATCTCTCCTTCAGACGAACATATCGACTACATTCCGACCCAGGCCGTGGCCGAGTATCTCAACAAGCTGCATGCCGTCAGGATTGGCAAAGCCGAGCGTCGGATCGACGGCATCCTGTTCAGGTCAGCCCAACGCCCGGCGGGCGTGAACCTCGTGCTCTTTGGCGAGGCGGCGTTGGTGGAGCGGTCCGCTAAGGCGCAGCCGCAGCGACCGCATCTCAGTTCGCCGAGCTTTGATCTCCAGGTCTTCGAGCCGCCACCTCCCGAAGATCCAGGCCTTACGCTCGTTGACGGAACGCTCCGGGTCGACACGGTGACGGAGGCGTCGTTCTCGATGGGTCAGGGCCGCCATCTCAGCGACTCCGACGAGATCGACCTCTAGACGTCACGCTTCGGTCCTCAGCGGCAACCCGAGCGCCTTCATCAGACCTGGCTTTTGGCTCTGGAAGGTCCCGTAAAAGATCTCGGAACCGATGATGGTGATGGGCGCCACCCGTACACCGGTACGCGCCTTGGCTTCATCGGCGATCAGCGGGTTGGTGAGATCGCGTTCTTCGTAGGGGAGGCCTTGCTCGGAGAGCCAACGCTTGAGCGCATGACAGTCTGGGCAGGTCGGGGTCGTGTAGATGAGAATGCTTGGTGCGCTGGCGTCCGGCATGGTCTTGCCCTTCTCTGACTTCGACAAGGTTTCGCTCGCGGCCGATCCAGGGAGCGGCCGAATTGAGAAACAGTGTCGGCAAGGTGCAGCTTCCAGCGACTGGAAGGTCAAGCGCGCTCGTCGCCCGCAAAGAACCTTTTGGGTCGCCGTCCGTCACGCGACCTCGATGATCGCGTCCACCTCCACGGCGAAGCCCAGCGGCAGTTGATAGACGCCGACCGCCGAACGGGCGTGACGGCCGGCGTCCCCGAACACCTCGACCATCAGGTCTGAGCAGCCGTTGATGACCTTGGGAATGTCGTGGAAATCCGGCCCGGCCTGGACGAAGCCGCCGAGCTTGACCACGCGCCGCACCCGATCGAAATCGCCGTCGCAGGCGGCCTGGAACTGAGCGATGAGGTTGAGGCCACAGAGGCGGGCGGCCTCCTGCGCCTGTTCCACCGAGACGTCGACGCCGACGACGCCTTTCACCCCGCCGCCGGCGCCGAGGGACAGCTGGCCCGAGATGTGGACCAGGTCGCCGCTGCGCACCCAGGGGACATAGTTGGCCACCGGCGTGATCGGTTGCGGCAGCGTGAGGCCGAGGGCGGCCAGGCGTTGGTCGACAGCAGACATACGCCGTCCCTTCTTCAATCGGCGGCGCGGCGCGCCTAGTGGAGGATCTGGGCGAGGAACTGCCGCGTGCGCTCGTGCTGCGGCGCGCCGAAGAAGGCGCTGGGCGCGCCGATTTCGACGATCTGGCCGGCGTCCATGAACACCACCCGGTCGGCGGCCTGGCGGGCGAAGCCCATCTCGTGGGTGACGCAGAGCATGGTCATGCCCTCGTCGGCGAGGGAGAGCATGATGTCGAGCACCTCCTTGACCATCTCGGCGTCCAGCGCCGAGGTCGGTTCGTCGAAGAGCATGATCTGAGGGGCCATGCAGAGGGCGCGGGCGATGGCGACGCGCTGCTGCTGGCCGCCCGAGAGCTGGCCCGGGAACTTGTCGGCCTGCTCGGGGATCCGCACCCGTTCCAGATAGCCGCGGGCGATGTCCTGCGCTTCGGCCAGAGGCAGCTTCTTCACCCAGGTGAGCGCCAGGGTGCAGTTCTGCAGGATGGTGAGATGCGGGAAGAGATTGAAGCCCTGGAACACCATGCCGACCTCGCGGCGGGCGGCGTCGATGTTCTTCAGGTCGCTGTTGAGCTCCACGCCGCCCACGACGATCCGGCCCTGCTCATGGGCTTCCAGGCGGTTCACGCAGCGGATCAGGGTCGACTTTCCCGAGCCGGACGGACCGCAGATCACGATGCGCTCGCCCTTGGCCACGGTCAGGCTGACATCGCGCAGCGCATGGTAGTCGCCGTACCACTTGTTGACGCCGGTCAGTTCGACGGCGGGAGGGCTGAGCGTCGTCATCGGGCGGCTCCGAAGGACATGCGGCGCTCCAGCCAGAGGGCGTAGCGGGAGATGCCGAAGCAGATCACGAAATAGATCAGGGCGATGAAAAGGTAGGTCTCGGCGTAGGGGGCGGGCCACGCCGGATCGGCCAGGGCGGCGCGCCCCGAACTCAGCAGGTCGAACAGGCCCACCACCAGCACCAGGCTGGTGTTCTTGACGATCACGACCACGGTGTTTGTCAGGGGCGGGATCACCTTGCCCAGCGCCTGGGGCAGGACGATCAGCCAGGTGGTCTGCAGCCAGTTGAGGCCGAGCGCCCGGGCTGCTTCGGTCTGGCCGGGCGGCAGGGCCTGGAGTCCGCCGCGCAGCACCTCGGCGATGTAGGCGGCCGAGAAGACGGTGAGCGCCACGATGGCGCGCAGCAGCTTGTCCACCGTGACGCCGTCCGGAAGCATCAGCGGCAGCATGATCGAGGCCACGAACAGGATGCTGAGCAGCGGCAGGCCGCGGACCACCTCGATGATCGTCACGCAGACGACGCGGGTGACCGGCAGGGTCGACTGGCGTCCCAGGGCCAGCACGACCGCCAGCGGAAAGCCGAGGCCAAGCGAAGCGACCGTGAGCAGCAGGGTCATGGGCAGGCCGCCCCAGTCGGAGGTCGGCACCGCTTCCAGTCCGAAGAGGCCGCCGCCCATCAGGACCAGGGCGGCCAGCGCGCCGACGAACCAGGCGGCCAGGGTGGCGCGGGTCCAGTTGCGCGGCGGCAGGCTCCAGAGCGCCAAGGCCAGGAAGACCGCGACGACCAGGACCGGCCGCCACTGTTCGGCCGGCGGATAGATGCCGAAGAGGATCTGGGGGTGTTTCTCGCGCAGGAAGGCCCAGCAGGCGCCGACGCCGGTGCAGGCTTCGCCGTCGCCGCTCCAGACCCCGTTCAGCACGCCCCAGGCCAGCAGTTTGGGGACCGCGACCAGCAGCATGGCGCCGATCAGCAGGCTGGCGGCGGCGGTGGCGGCGTCGCCGAACAGAGCGCCCAGCAGGCTGGCGCGCCGCAGCTTGGGCGCGGGCCGTCCCGCCAGGGTCTCGGTGCGCACGAAGACGTCGGCGACGGTGGGGGGAACGGCGTCGGTCATCGCTGCACCAGCGCCACGCGGCGATTGTACCAGTTCATGAACAGCGAGGCCGCCAGGCTGAGCGTCAGGAAGACGGACATCAGGATCACGATGCCCTCCAGGGCCTGGCCGGTCTGGTTGATGGTGGTGGCGGTGACCGAGGCGATCTCCGGGTAGCCGACCACCAGGGCCAGCGTCGTGTTCTTGACGATGTTGATGTACTGGCTGGTCATCGGCGGGATGATCACCCGCAGGGCCTGAGGCATGATCACCAGGCGCAGGGTCTGGCGATCGCTCAGCCCCATCGCCCGGCCGGCTTCCCACTGTCCGCGACCGACGGCTTCGATGCCGCCGCGGATGATTTCGCCGATGAACGCGGCCGAGTAGAGGATCAGCCCGAGCAGCAAGGCGACCAACTCGGGGGTGAGGGTCGCGCCGCCGACGAAGTTGAACCGGCCAAGACGCGGGTCCTCGATCCCGACGCCGGTCAGGATGGCGATCAGCATCAGCCCTCCGGCGACGGCAGCGGCGGTGATCAGACCGTAGCGATGGAGACGGCCGCTCCTTGCGCTGGCCGCGCGCCCGACCCGCGTGGCGATCACGATCGCCGCGACGCCGAGGACCGCGACGAGAGCCAGCAGCTCGCCGTGCGCCAGGCTCAGGGCCGGCAGGTTGAGGCCACGGTCGGAGAGGTGGACGCCGGGCGCGGGGTCGAGGGCGGCGTGGACATTGGGCAGGCCGACGGTGACGGCCGCGTACCAGAACAGCAGCTGCACCACGAGCGGGGTGTTGCGCAGCGCCTCCACGAAGAGCGTGGAGACGCCGGCGGCCAGGGGGTTGGCCGACCGGCGGGCCAGGGCCACGACCATGCCCAGGGCGGTCGCGGCGACGGCGATGATCGCGCCGAGCATCAGGGTGTTGCCGAGGCCGACCACGAAGGCCCAGGCGAAGCTGTCGGTCGGCTTGTAGGGCAGCAGGCTCTCGGAGATCGGGAACCGGGCCGAGCGGGCCAGGAAGTCGAAGCCCGCGGTGATGCCGCGTTTGGCCAGGTTGGTCAGGGTGTTGTCGGCCAGCCAGGCCGCGACCAGGACCACCAGCAGGACGGTCGCGGCTTGGTAGATGACGGCGCGGACCTTGGTGTCGCGCAGCAGGTCGAAGGGGCGCCTGGCCATGAGCGTCAGTTGAAGGCGAGCGGGACCATCAGGCCCCCGTCGCGCTGCAGGCGGTTGAGCCCGCGGTCGATCTTCAGCGGGCTGCCGGCGCCGACGTTGCGGTCATAGACCTCGGCGTAGTTGCCGACCTGCTTGACGATCCGATAGGCGAAGGCCTCATCCAGCCCGAGCGCCTTGCCGTTGCCAGTCTCCACGCCGAGGAAGCGCCGCACGATCGGATCGTCCGACTTCAGCTTCTCGTCGACATTGGCCTGGGTGATCCCAAGCTGCTCGGCCATCAGCATGGCCTGAAACGACCATTTGACCGCGTCGAACCACTGGTCGTCGCCGTGACGGACCGAGGGCGTCAGGGGCGCGACCTCGTCATTGGCCGGGATGATGTCGTAGTCGGCCGGGTTGGGCGCCTGGGTGGCGCGCACCGAGGCCAGGGCCGAAGCGTCGGTGATCAGGGCGTCGCAGCGGCCGGAGAAAAAGGCCTGGCGGGTCGCCTGCACGTTGTCGAAGGCCACGACCCGCAGGTCGAGGCCGTAGGCGCGCGAGACGTCGGTGAAGGTGACCTCGGTGGTGGAGCCGGTCTGCACGCAGACCGAGGCGTTCGTCATGTCCTTGGGCGTGCGGATCCCCAGCTTCTTGGGGACCATGAAGCCGACATAGTCGTAGTAGTTCGGGAAGGTGAAGTTCACCCCGTTGCCGTCGCGCGACAGGGTCCAGGTGGTGGTGCGCGGCAGGACGTCGATCTCGCCGCTCTGCAGGGCGATGAGCCGCTGCTGGCCGGTGAGCGGCACGAAGCGGACCTTGTCCTTGTCGCCCAGCACAGCGGCGGCCACGGCCCTGCAGGTGTCGACGTCCAGGCCGCGCCAGTAGCCGGTCTTGTCGGGCATGCTGAAGCCCACGGTGGAGGCGCTGGCGCCGCAGGTCACGTAGCCGCGCTCGCGCACCGCCGCCAGGGTCGCGCCCTTGGCGGCGGCTGATGTCGACGCGCGCTCGCCTTTCGGCGCGCAGGCGCCGAGCAGGGCCGCCAGACCGGCGGCGGCCCATCCGATCCGTCGCATGGCCCTGGCCCCGTCCATCAGCGTGTTCCGAGCGCGCCGAACAGCGCCTCGAGGTCGGCCCACAGCTCGGCCTCGTCCTCCAGGCCGATGCTGATGCGCAGGATGACGCCATCCTCGGTCCAGGGTTTGGCCACGCGATCGGGTTTGATGTCCATCGGCACAATGAGGCTACGCACGCCACCCCAGGAAGCCCCGATGGTGAAGGTCTTCATCGCGGTGAGGGCCGGTTCGAGCGCGGCCTCCACCCCGGGCTTCAGCACCACGCTGAACACGCCGCTGGCGCCGCTGAAGTCCCGCTCCCAGAAGGCGCGGCCAGGGCAGCCGGGCAGGGCGGGATGCAGCACTCGGTCCACCCCGGGCAGGCCGACGATCTTCCTGGCGAACTCGGTTCCCACCCGGCCGACATGGGCCAGGCGCACGCCCATGGTCTGCAGGCCGCGCAGGGCCAGCTGGCATTCGTCGGGGGAGACCCCGATGCCGATCATCCGGGTGGTGTCCTTGAGCGCCCGGTGCAGCGCCACGTCGCGCACGCTGATCGAACCCAGCAGAAGGTCGGAATGGCCGCCGACATACTTGGTGAGCGCCTCCATGACGAAGTCGGCGCCGTGCGCCAGCGGCTTGAACAGCAGCGGGGTGGCCCAGGTGTTGTCGCAGCCGACCAGGACGCCCTTGGCGTGGGCGGCGGCGATGATCGCCGGCACGTCCTGGAATTCCATGGTCGTGGAGCCAGGGGACTCGATCCAGACGAGCTTGGTGCGCGCGTCGATCAGGTCGGCGACATCCGCCCCGATCATCGGGTCATAGACCACATGGTCGATGCCGCGGGCCGCCAGATAGTTGATGCAGAAGCTCCGCACCGGCGGGTAGCAGGTGTCAGGGATCAGCACCTTGTCGCCGGGCAGCAGCACGGTGAGGAAGACGATGGTCACCCCGGCCTGGCCGGAGGGCACGATCACCGTCCGCTCTCCCTGCTGCAGGGCGGTCAACTGGGCTTCGAGCACCCGCGTCGTGGGCGTGCCGTGCAAACCATAGCTGTAGCCGTCCGGTCCCCGGTCCTTGCGGTTGGAATAGGCGGCGGCGTCGTCGAACACGATGGTCGAGGCCCGGTGGGTCGGAACGGCCAGACTGGCATAGCCCTCTTGCGAAACCTCGGGAAAGCGGACGATGCGGGACAGGTCTTTCATGGAGCTCCTCGGGATGTCGAGCGACCCGGTCGCCCACCCCGCTTGCACTCAGCGAACCGGCCGACAGGGCGTGCCGCGCCCGGGCCGTGACCGAAGCGACCGCGCCAGGATGTTGATCGGCGCCTAGAAATACAATTGACCCAACAGCACGCCTCCATGCATGAACCTTATAGGTTGAGGGCGCGGCATGAACTTTCGGCAGCTGGAAATCTTCCGGGCGGTGATGATCAGCGGCTCGGCGTCGCGCGCCGCGGACCTGCTGCAGATCACCCAGCCGGCGGTCAGCCGGGCGGTGGGCGAGCTGGAGGACGCGCTGGGCTTCCTGCTGTTCGACCGGGTCCGCGGCCGGCTGGTTCCGACGCCCGAGGGGCGGCTGTTCTTCCGGGACGTCAACACCAGCTTCATCGGCCTCGACACGCTGCGGGCCTCGGCCGCGCGGATCCGGGATTTCGGCTCGGGCAGCATCCGCATCGCCAGCCTGGCCGCCCTTGGCTCCACCCTGGTGCCGCGCGCCATCCGCACCTTCCGCGACAGCCATCCGCAGATCGCCATCACCCTGCAGATCCATTCGTCGTCGATGGTCCGCGACCTGGTCGCCAACCAGCAGTTCGACATCGGGCTGGCCGCCGACGAGGTCGATCTGTCGGGGGTCGATCACCGGGTGTTCGCCAACTCCAAGGCGCTCTGCGCGCTGCCGCCAGGCCACCCCTTGGCCAGCAAGACGGTCATCCGGCCCGAAGACCTCGACGGCCTGCCGTTCGTGGCGCTGGCTCCGGAGGATCGCGCCCGGGCGCGGCTGACCCAGGCGCTCGAGCAGGTCGGCGCTCATCCGGAGATCGTGGTGGAGACGCCGGCCTCGGCGACGGTCTGCGCCCTGGTGCTGGAAGGGGTCGGCGTGGGGCTGGTCAATCCGATGGCGGCCCTGGGCTTCGCCGAACGGGGCCTGGTGTTCCGGCCGTTCGAGCCGGAGGTCTACTTCACCACCTACCTGCTGTTCCGGCCCGACGCGCAGAAGGCCCAGCTGGTCACCCAGTTCGTGGCCGAGCTGATGAAGGCGCGCAGCATCAGCCTGCCGAGCAGCCCGCCGGCGCCCTGACGCCATCTCGGCTGTCCCTTGCGCGACCAGGGGTTTGGATGCGCCCGTCAAAATTGTTCAGGGGCCGGACTTTCGCCCGTTCGTATTTCCCTCAGATAGGGGGAAACCATGACAGCACCTCACGAGCTGCTTCTGAACGCCTCGGCTCTTGGTCTTCTGACCGCCCTGAGCGTCCTGCCGGCCCACGCGCTGGCCCAATCCACATCCAGTACGGCGACACTCGAGGAAGTGGTCGTTACCGCCGAAAAGCGCGAGACCAATCTGCAAGACACCCCGGTGTCGATCACCGCGGTGACCGGCGAGACCCTGCAGGCGATGGGCGTGGCCACCATCGAAGACCTGCAGCTCTTCACGCCCGGCGTCACGATCACCAATGACTCGATGGCGATCGTGAACATCCGGGGCATCGGCACCTCGGCCTTCGGGGTGGCGACCGATCCCAGCTCCACGGTCCACTATGACGGCGTCTACATTCCGCGGCCCACCACCGGCTACCAGGACATGTTCGACGTCGAGCGCGTGGAGCTCCTGCGCGGCCCGCAGGGGGTGCTCTTCGGGCGCAACTCGGCCGGCGGCACGCTGAACATCACCAGCAAGGCGCCGACCCGTGCGCTTGAGGGCGTGCTCAGCGCGACCCTCGGCAACTATGATCGCCGGACCTTCAGCGGCACGGTCTCCGGCCCGCTCGGCGAGCGGGTTCGGGGCCGACTGACCCTGATGAAGAACGACCGGGACGGCATCTACGCTAACCCCAAGACCGGCGAGACCTACCAGAACCAGAACCGCTTCGCCGCCCGCGGGGCCGTCGAGTTCGACGTCACCGAGGCGCTCGAACTGGTGCTGCGCGCCGACTACGGCCGGGATCGGGAGACCGGCTATCCGTCCGTTCGCCTGAGCTACCCGCCGCAGTTCGCCGCGGCCGGCGCCACCATCCCGACCGGCGAGGACCAGCTGATCCTCGACACCCGGCCGCGCAACAATGTCGAGAACGGCGGCGTCTCGGCGACGGCCACCTATGTCACCGCGCCGTTGACCTTCAAGTCGATCACCGCCTACCGCGCCAGCACCATCGACCAGGTGCTGGACGTCGACGCCACCGACCTCTTCCTGCGCAACCTCACGCTCTGGGAGCGCTCACGCTCGTTCACCCAGGAACTGCAGGTGAGCAACAACGACGCCGAGCGGCTCGAATGGATCGTCGGCGCCTTCTACCTTCGGGAGACCGCTCGCGATCAGCTGCAAATCCTAGAGCCGGGCCGCACGCTGGCCCTGCCCGAGGCGAACGTGACCAACGCCGCGGCGCTCTACGGCCAGGCGACCTATGAGGTCATGGATCGGCTGCGGCTGACCGGCGGCCTGCGCTACAGCTACGAGAAGAAGGACTTCAACTACCGGGTCCGCTCGGACGGGGTCGATGTCGGCGGCGAGGCGGTCGAGGCCTCATGGAAGGCCTGGACCCCCAAGGTCGGGGTCCAGTACGACCTGAACGATGACATGATGGTCTACGCCTCGGCGACGCGCGGCTTCAAGTCGGGCGGCTTCCAGCTCGGCGACGGCCGCCCGTTCCGGCCCGAATACATCTGGGCCTATGAGGGCGGGGTGAAGTCCATGTTCTGGGATCGGCGCCTGCGCGCCAACCTCAGCGTCTTCTTCTACGACTACACCGACATGCAGGTGGTCGAGTACATCAACGGCGTGGCGACCACCACCAACGCGGGCAAGGCGACGCTGAAGGGCGGCGAGCTGGAACTGCAGGCGCGGCCGGTGGCGGGCTTGGATCTGACGGCCACGGCCGCCTATCTCGACGCCAAGTATGATCGCTTCTTCGATCAGGGCGTGAGCCTGGCCGGCAAGACCCTGCCCAATGCGCCCAAGTGGAACCTGACCTTCGCGGCTCAGTATCGGTTCGAGCTGCCGGCGGGCCAGGCTCTTACCCTACGAGGCGATGTCGCCTGGCGCGACGAGGTCGAGTTCAAGGCCAACAACCTGCCGCAGTTCGCGGGCGCGGCCTACACGCTGTTCAACGCCCGGGCGACCTATTCGACCATCGACGACCGGTGGGAGCTGGCGGTGTTCGGCAAGAACCTGACCGACGAGCGGTACGCCACCTACAAGACCGTGGGCACGGACGCGACCGGGGTCTCCAACCCCGCGCTGCCGCTCGCGGTCTACGGCGAGCCGCGACAGTACGGCGTCCAGGTGATGCGGCGCTTCTAGGCGCCGATCGCCTCAGTATACGGAGCAACGTGCCTCTTCATCGTTCAACCAGGGAGACTGACCATGTCCAAGATGGTGTTGATCGGAAGACTGTTTCTCGGGCTGGCCTTCGTGGCGCTTGTCGCCGCGCAGGCCAGCGCCTTCACCGGGGGCGTCCTGCTGGGTCTGACGCAGGCTCATCTCTACAGCGATGCGACGGTCCTGGCCCTGCTCGGGATCGGCGCCTTGGTGGACGCCTACTGGCACGGGCGCCCCGAGCGACGGGCGCCGCTGTCCGCGGTCTAGCCCGCCCTGGCCAGGGTGAGCAGCCGGCGGACGGCGGGCTTGGATCTTTGACGCGACCAGATCGCGCCGAAGGCCACCGCCGTCCGCGCCAGCGGCCGATAGGCCACGCCGCCCGGGTTCAGGGCGGTGGCCGACTGCGGCACGACGGCCAGCCCTTGGCCCAGGGCGACCAGCTGCAGCACGGTCTCACGGCCGGCCGCCTGGGGCAGAAGGGTCAGGGGGGCGGCGCGCTGGCCGATCTGGGCGATCACCCGGTCGGTCAGCTCGCATCCCGGCCAGGTCAGCAGCGCGCGTCCGTTCAGGTCGCGGCGCTCGATCCGCGCCTTTGCCGCCAGGGACGAGCCTTCGGCGCAGGCGACGAAGAGGCGCTCGGTCCAGAGCGGCAGGCCTTCGCATCCCGCGGCGGCCGGCGGTCCGGCCAGGAAGGCCAGGTCGAGCCGACCTGCCTGCACGGCGCCCACCAGATCGGACGACGGGCCTTCGCGGATCGAGAGCCGGAGCCTGGGGCTCCTGGCGGTGGCCGTTCGCAGCAGATCGGCCAGATAGCCCGGCGTCAGCGGCGCGGCGAGACCGATGCGGACGAGATCCTGCTCGGCGCGGGAGAGGGCGGTCACAGCGCCCACGGCCTGGGCCAGCTGCGTCACCGCGCTCTGGGCCCCTTCCAGGAACCGCGCGCCCACCTTGGTGAGGCGCACCCCGGCCGCGCCCCGATCGAAGATCGCCGCGCCCAGGCGGTCCTCGAGTTCGCGGACGCGGCGGGAAATGGTCGACTGCTGGACGTTGAGCGCGCCGGCGGCGCGCCGGAAGCTGCCGTGCTCGGCGGCGCCCAGCACGTAGCGCACATGATGCAGCTTGATGGCGGCGGCGTTCAGCCGCGCGCCGGCGGCCGCCAGGTCCGGCGCGGCGAGGTTGGTTGCGGCGTTGATCGCGGGCTGCGCCAGGACCTCGCCTCCGCGCGGCGGCGGTCCCCATATGACCGCCCGGCGACATGCAACGGGGACTTGCGCGCGATGACCAGTCTATTGTCCGGATATACGCGCAATATCCGCGCCGCTGAATTTGGCTGGCGGGCCTTTCCCTCGCAGCCGAACCGGCTTTTCCTGCTCCCCTCCACCAAGAGGCCCCTCGGGACCCGATGAAGACGCGTCTGGATCATCTGCCGGCCGGCAAGCGCCACGAACTGGAGTTCGTGATCGAGGTCCTGCGCGAGGGGTTCGCCGAGGCGATCTCGCGCCGGACCATGCCGCGTTTCAAGAACGGGCGGATCCTCAAGGTCATCCTGTTCGGCAGCTACGCCCGCGGCGACTGGGTCGAAGATCCGGTCGGCCGATACTTCTCCGACTACGACCTGCTGGTCGTGGTCAGCCACGAGGACCTCGCCGACCTCGCCGAGTTCTGGGACAAGACCGAGAAGCGCCTGCTCAAGGAGCTGGCCTCCGGCGAGAAGCTGCGGACCCAGCCCAGCCTGGTGGTCCACAGCCTCGACGACGTGAATGAGAAGCTGAAGCTCGGCCGCTACTTCTTCATCGACATCCTCAGCGACGGCATCGAGCTCTATGCCGAGCCGGGCCATCCTTTCGTCAGCCCTCAGCCGCTGTCGCCCCAGGACGCCTTGGCCGAGACGAAAGAGTACTTCGCGAAGTGGTTCTCGGATGCCGCGGGCCTATTGGACACTGCGCATCTCGTTCAAGAGCGTGGCCGGCTGAATGAAACGGCCTTCCACTATCATCAGGCCGCCGAGAAGTTTTATCACTGCCTTCTCCTGGTACTGACGCTCTACAGCCCCAAGACCCACCGCATGAACCGTCTGCGCGATCTGGCCGAGGAACTGGACGGCCGGCTGATCGGCGTCTGGCCGGGCTCGAACAAGATCGAGCGCCGCTGCTACGACCTGCTCCGCCGCGCATATGTCGAGGCCCGCTACTCGCCCCGCTACAAGATCACCGCCGAGGAGCTGGCCTGGCTCGACGAACGGATCACCCTGCTGCAAGGCCTGGTGAGGGAGATCTGCGAAGAGCGGATCAGGGCGCTGGAGAGCCAGGTCGGCTGAGCGCGCGTCCGCTGGGCGCGCCGTGATCTCGCCTAGGCGATGCCCTTGCGCTCGTTCTGGGCTTCCAGGCGGTCGCCGAGCACGCCAATCAGGTGGAAGAGGAAGTCCGCCATGACCAGCATGTTCAGGCTGTTCTGAGCGCTGGAGTAGCTGATCAGCCCGTGAACCGTCGCATGCCGATTCGGCACGGGGTCTGTCTCGCACTGGGCAAGAACGTCGGCGTTCTTGCCGATCTTCAGATAGAGGTGCTTCCGGATCTTCTTGAACAGTTCCATGCCGTACGCGAAGGCCAGAACGTCTCCAGCCGGGAGCTTTCCAACGGTATCGCTAAAGCTGGGCAGGCTCGTGATCCCGTCAAGCGCTCCGTCGTAGAGCCGTGCGCGCGCGACGCGCTCGATCTCCGGAAAGAGCGTTCGCGGCACCAGGCGATAGAGCCCGTGGCGGTGCGCGGCGAGCGCTTCGGCGAATGTGGCCTTGGCTTCTGCGTCGACGCTACGCGCCTCGACGCCGCTCATGAAGTTCTGCTCGGCGAGCTCCCAATGCTGCCGATAGTGGTTCATGAGGATCTCGGAGACCTCCGCGGGCGATGCGTCGAGTGGAACCTTATCGAAGGGCGTGGTGGCATGAGGCAGCCACCCGGCCTGTTCGACCGCACGAGCTTGCGCGCCATTCTTCGCAAGCCGGGCGAAGACCTCCTGGAGGGGAGCAAATGCCTCATGAAGCCCCCGCGTATACGCGGCCATTTGCGCGCCGATATCGGCAATGGCGTTGTTGAGTTCGCGCAAGCCGCGCGGCAGCTCGAGCGCTCCAATCTTGTCGAGATCTAGAACGTATTTCTGTGGGGCTTCGCTCATGCCCATCCCAATACCAATCCTGGCGCAGCTTGGCAGCCGAGTTGAACGCCAACTCCGAACGGGCGCATTTCGGCGAGATAAGCGGTTCATCCCGTTCGGCGCCGCCGTCTTGAGCCGGGTCTCGGGGCGAACGCTGACCTCCCTCACGGATGCTCCGCAGTAGCAGCGCGCAATCGGTCACATGGTCAAAAGGGCGCTCCCAGTCGACATCCGGTGGTCAACGGCCCGATGGCGACCTACTTTCCGCTGAACATGATCCAGCTTTTCACACGCCAAGACCGAGCTAGCCGATCCCGGAGCGGGATCCGCCACGCTCCGTTCTTCCTCGCCATGGCCGTAGGCGGCTTCGCCGTCGCCGTCCTGATGGCCGTGTTTGGCGGGCGGTAGACCGCGTCTCGCGGACGCCGCGCTTCATAGTCGCCTCCGCGATCGCGCCAGCTGTTCCCAAGTCTGTCGGGCATTCACCACCGCACGGGTGAACTCAGGACCGTAGAGGCGGTAGCAGGAGAAAACGATCTCAGCGCCCGCTGGGAAGGTCAGGTTCAGCGCCTCCAAGCCGGGGGTGACGTCGGTGCGATAGATGAGCTGACCTTCGTCCCCCGAGCACCGCAATGGGCGCTCTCCCAGCTTGGACAGGTGAGGGCAGGCATTGAGGGCTCTCGTCGCGCAAGCCCGATGGATGGGCGGCACGTTGCACCCATACCTCTGGGAGCCATCGCTCAGGGTCACCAGAGCGCCAGACGCGACCGGGAAAATGCAACGGTCGTGTCGGGTCGTTGGCTCGCCGCACACATGACAAAGCAGGTCGATCATTCCCCGCCGCTGGCGGGTGACATGCACGGCCGCAAAGAGCGGCTCGCCGACGCCGGCGGCCGGCTTCTGATCAAGCTCCAACATGCCCGGAAAGTCCTGCGACGGCTGCAGCCGGAAAGCTTGCTCCCCGCTCCACGCAACCGACCACGGAGCGTCAGGCATCGTCGCCTCCCATTCCGCTTCTCTGAGCGATCCGCGCCGTGGCAGCGGCAGGGCCCAGCCTACGCCTACCCGGCCAGCTTGCCACTCATTGCTGATCTCGGGAGCCGGCGACGAAGGCGCCATGCGAACCCGATCAGGCTAGTGCACTCGGTTCCGCATTGGCCTCGGCATTGCGGATTCCGACCCCTGTTTCCAGGGGCGCGCCGCCTCCCGTGCGTCTTCCAAGGGATAGCCCAACGGAGCGCCCTTGATGTCGTCGCCCAAGCCCCACCCCGTCGACGTCCATGTGGGCGCCCGCATCAGGCTGCGGCGGAACCTGCGGCGGGCCACTCAGACCGAACTCGCCGAGGCCCTGGGTCTCACTTTCCAGCAGGTCCAGAAGTACGAGCGCGGCTCCAATCGCATCAGCGCCTCGATGCTCTATGGCGCCGCTCTGTTCCTGGACGTCCCGATCCTGGCTTTCTTCGAGGGGCTGCCCGATACGCAGGACCGCGTCGCCTTGGTCGATGGTCCTCAGGCCGCCATGATCGGAGCCTTCCTGAACACCTCCGAAGGGGTGGAATTGGCCACGCTCTTCACACGGCTGTCGCCTCGGCTGCGAAACCAGATGATGGCGTTGATCGTGACCCTGGCCGACGAAATGCCCGAAGCCTCGTGACCTGGCCCAAGTCGGGGGGTGGAAAGACCGTGCGAACGATCCCCGAGGGTTTTAGCGCCTAGGCGCCTGGACATGCCCGCGGCTCCCCGACCCGACGGGCCAGGCCCGCTTGGACGTTGTGACGCGGGCCGGGAGCTGCCGCAAGCAAGCCAGGGCCCACGACGACGCGATGTCGATCGCCGGTCGGGCGGAGCCGGGTTCAACCGAGGATCGGTTGACTCAAGTGTTCCTGTTTTGTTCTCAGTAGCTTCGGCGCTCCGACCTTTCGGGGTTCGCCGCGACTGGAGCGAGAGGCATGTTTGGGAGACGTTCGGGCCCGTGCAGCGTTAGCTTTGGCGCCCCGAGGGTTCCTCGATGGACCCGGGCGGCGTATGTCCCTGGCGGATCAGACATCGAGGCATTGCTGTTCCATGGACCATCCGAGCGATAGGGCCGACGCATCCGCGCATCCCGCGCAGATCGTGTTCCAGGGGGCGGACGGTCACGACCTCCACGCCACGATCGCTTCCACCTCGCCGTGTTCGGCAACCGGAGGCGAGCGGCCGGCGATCGTGCTGCTGCACGGCGGCGGGCCCGATCATCAGATGATGGTCCCGTTGGCCGACCGCCTTCCGCCGACCTGGGCCGCCATCCTCCCCGACATCAGGGGCTATGGCCGATCGGTCTGCCGCGATCCTTCACGTCATACCTGGGGTCAGTACGCGGCGGACGTGATCGCGCTGCTCGACCATCTTGGGATATCGAGCGCCGTTATCGGCGGGGCCGGCCTTGGCGGCACCACCGCGCTGTGGGTCGCGGCGCGCTACCCGCAGCGGGTGCGCGGGGTGATCGTCATGAGCCTGGAAGCGATCGAGAGCGACGAGGAACGGGTCGGCGAGATCCGCGCCATGGAGGCGTTCGCCGCCCAGGTTCGGAACGACGGCATTGAGGCGGCCTGGTCGCCGTTCCTGAAGGAGCTCCCGTTCGTCATCGGGGCCATGGTGCGGGACGCGATCCCGAGGTCGGACCCGGGCAGCATCGCCGCCGCGGCGGCCATCACCCACGATCGGTCCTTCACCAGCTTGGAGGAGCTGGGCGCGATCACCGCTCCGACGCTGATCATTCCGGGCATCGACAGCCGGCATCCAACGTCCCTCGCCAAGGACGCGGTCGCGATCCTGCCCCAAGGACAGCTGGCGCCCGTGCAGATGTCGCATGGCATGCGATCGGCCGCCGATTTCGCTGAGGTTCTCGCCCCCTCCATCAACACGTTTCTTCAGCAGCTCGATCAGACGTCGCCCGATAGATCGTAGCGGGTTCTGGAACCGCCGATCCCGAATGCGAGCTGAAGTCAGCGAAAGGTAGGAAACCGAGACCGGATCAGCAAAGCTGCGTTGGGGGAGGTGCAGCTATGCTGATGATTTCGGAACTGTCGCCCGTGGAGGTCACGGTCGAGGTCGCGAGCCATGTTTCGGAGCTCATGACCGTACTGGCCAGCGCACCTCGGACCATCTCTGAAGATGACCTGCGTCTAGTTGCTGAGACGAACCACCTGTTTGTGGGCACTGATAATGGCAGGGTGGTCGGCTTGGTTTGCCTGGTCGTGATGCGCCTTCCACAGGGGGTGCGGTTGTGGATCGAGAGCGTGATCGTGAGCCCGTCGCACCGGAGGACGGGATTGGGTCGCCGTCTGATGGAAGCGGCGCTGGCCAAAGCGGCCTTGTACGGCGACGTTCCGATCAGCCTAACCTCCAACCCGACGCGGGGTGTCGCGCATCACCTCTTTGAGCGCCTCGGCTTTTCCCGTGCTGAGACGTCGGTCTTCCGGCGATCGGCGCACATGTGAGCGCGGGGCACGCGCATACCCGCCAGCCTTGTGGGAGCCGAGGCGGAACCTTAGGCTCGATTGGGCGGGCGCTGTGACATAGGGATCCATCTTGAGCCGGGGGTCATACGGCAGCGGTGGGTTCCGAAGATCGCGGCCTCTTCTATCGCGGAGGTTTCCACGCTCGCCCCCATTCGCGGACCTGTCGGCGGGCCCGCTTGCATGACGATGATATTTGATTCAGGATTCCCTGCCGGCGCGAGAGCGTCGGTAGGGGCGTGGAAACCCCTGTGCGATGACCAGAGCCTTTTGACATGGCTTTCGAGCGTGCGCCGTCGCGCCCGCCGACCTGCGCGTGCGGGTCGTCGGCGTGCGGCCGCATGGTCGAGGGCCTGCGCATGACGTCCCTCACAGGTTTCCATCAGATCGGCTGAACCGACGCCGCCCCGCTCTGACGCCAGAGGGAGTGTGCGGCATGAGGCGAGCGCAGCGACGACCCGAGACCCCGCCGACTGCGGATGGGAGCGCAGGCCTGGACGTTCTCTACCGCCGCTACGCCGGTTGGTTGACCGGCATGCTGCGGCGGCGGTTCGGCGCCAGCATCGGCGACAGCGCCGACGACCTGGTGCAGGAGACCTATGTCCGCATCGCGCCCTATCAGGCCGCAGGCGAGATCCGGCAACCGCAGGCGCTGCTGATGCGCGTCGCCTCCAACCTGGCGCGCGACCAGATGCGGCGCAGCAACGTTCGAGGCGGGCAAGTGGAGTTCGCCGACGAGGAGGTCGCCGAGGTTGTCGATCTTGTCAGCGCCGACCAGGTGGAATCGCTTTTCTTCAAGCAGATCGTCCTATCCATGCCGCAGACCTACAGGGATGTGTTTGTCTTGAGCCGTATCGCCGGATTGACCTATGAAGAAATCGCCGCCCACAGCGGGCTGTCGATCAAGACGGTCGAATGGCGGATGTCCAGGGCGCTGGCCCATTGCGCGGCGCACGTGCAGGATTAGGCGACGGAAGAAACGCCATGAGCCTATCATCAACCCCCGCCGATCGTGCGAAGGATGAGGCCGCCGCCTGGTTCGCCCGCCTCAACACGCGCTCCATTTCCGCCATCGCGCTCGAGGAGTTTCGGATCTGGCGTCAGACGCCCGGCAACCGCGAGGCCTACGCCGCTATCGAGGCGATCTGGCGCAAGACCGGCGCCCTGCAGGGGGACCGCGACCTCGATGAGGCGGTGGCGGGCGCGTTCGCGCGAACGCGGAAGGCCAGGCGCTGGACCAAGTTCTTCGAGGGTCTGAAAAGCCGGCCCGCGACGAGCCTGGGCGCCGTGGCTTTTGCTTTGATCGCCCTGTTCGCCGGTCTGCAGGTCCTCGAGGCGCGATCGGTCTATGAGACCAAGGTCGGAGAACAGCGTCTCGTCCGCCTGGAGGATGGCTCGCGGGTTCGGCTCGACACCCAGACGCGGGTCAGCGTCCATTTCAGCCGCGGTGTTCGCCGCATCAAGCTTGACCGCGGGCAGGCGTTCTTCGATGTCGCCGCCGACGCCAAACGCCCGTTCGTCGTCGATGCCGGCCAGGCCGATGTCCGCGCCCTCGGGACCCGTTTCGATGTCCGCCGCGATGACAACCAGGTTCGCGTGATCCTGGTCGAGGGCGTGGTCGAGGTGCGGGCGACCGCGCCGTCCCAAGAGGCCGGCCAGGCGCGCCGCTGGACCCTGAAGCCCGGAGAGCAGTTGACCACCGGCAGCCAGGCGGTCGTGCGTAAGCCGGTGGATCTGGCCGCCGTCACCAGCTGGACGGCGGGGCGTATCACCTTCCGCGCGGTGCCCCTGACCACGGCGATCGCCGAGATCAATCGTTATAGCGATCAGCAGGTCGTGCTCGACGCGCCCGATGTCGGGACCATTCCGGTGACCGGCGTCTTCGACTCCGGCGACACCGAGGCGTTCGTCGCCGCGGTCAGCGATCTGCATGGCCTGCGCCCTGTCCGGGCGGACGGGGTCATCCGGCTGAGGCCGCAGAGCTCACCCACCGGGCCGGGATAAAAAGTTCGGGCCCGGCCAGGGTTACCCCCTGGTCCCCACGTCTATCCCACAGACGCGCCGTCCGGTGATCGGAACGCCAGCCCCAAGGCAGGCCCCGGACCGGCGCCAGAGGGGGATCTGACCTTGACCTCACCGAGCTTGCGCCGACGCCTCTGTCGCGATCTCGCCTTGCCCAGTTTGGCCCTGGCGCTCGCCGCCAGCCCGGCCGCCGCGATGGCCGCGCCGGCGCCGGCGACCATCGCCTTCAACATCGAGGCGGGCACGCTCGATGCGGCGCTCATGGCCTATGCTCGCCAGACCGGGCGCCAACTCATCTACACGGCCGATCTTGTCGCCGGGCGGCGCAGCGCCGGTCTGACTGAGCGCCTGTCGGCCGACGAGGCCCTGGACCGCCTCTTGGTCGGCACCGATATCGTGGTGCGACGCAGCCAGCCGGATGTTCTCGTGCTGCGGCGGCGCGGCGCTGTGGAACCCTCCAGTCAGGGCGACCAGACGGGGACGAGCGGCGGACCTGAGATGTCCGCTCTCCCATCGCTCTCCGCTCAGCAGGCGTCACCTGCGGTCGCCGCCACCCTCGTCGATGAAGTCGTGATCACGGGAAGCCATATCCGTGGCGCTAAGGCCGGAGCGTCGCCGATCTCGATCATCGACCGCGATGACATCGACCGCTCCGGTTACGCGACGGTCGCTGACGCGCTGAACGCCCTGCCGCAGAATTTCGGCGGAGCGGGGACACCCAACAGCACGTTGGTCGGGGCCGACGCCCTGGGAACCAACAGCGCCGTGGCGACGGGTCTCAATCTGCGGGGGCTCGGCAGCGACGCCACCCTGGTCCTGGTCAACGGTCGGCGCATGGCGGGAACGGGGCTTCGCGGCGATTTCGCCGACGTGTCGGCCATCCCCACCGCGGCCGTGGAACGGGTCGAGGTTCTGCTCGATGGGGCCTCGGCCCTCTATGGCTCTGACGCGGTCGGAGGCGTCGTCAACATCATCCTGCGTAAGCGGTTCGAGGGCGCTGAGTTCCGGGCCCGTGTGGGCGGTGCGGCCGGCGGCGCCCAGGAGCTTCAGCTCGCCCAGACCTTCGGTCGCACCTGGGGCGGCGGTCATGCTCTGCTGTCCTATGAGTACTACCGTCGCGACGCGCTTCCCTATGCCAAGCGGGACTACACGGCGACGGCGGACCTGCGCCGCTTCGGCGGGACCGACCACCGGAGCTACTATAGCCGCCCCGGCAACGTCCTGGCATTCGACCCGGCAACGGCGTCTTATCGACCGGCCTGGGCCATTCCGGCGGACCAGGACGGCCTGGGCCTGACGCCCGGCGATTTCCTCGCCGGTCAGATCAATCTGGACAATCCCAACCAGGGCATGGACCTGCTGCCGCGCCAGGAGCGCAACAGCGCCTACGCCAATCTGGTCCAGTCGCTGGGCTCCCGCGTCGAGCTGTCCGCCGATCTGCGCTACAGCCGCCGCACCTTCGCCTACAACACCGCGCCGCCTGTCGCGACACTGACCGTCACCAGCGCCAATCCATACTTCGTGTCGCCGAACGGCGCGGCCTCGAACTTGATCGCCTACGCCCTCTATGACGAGCTCGGCTCGTCGCGGGCGAGCGGGTCGTCAGAGAGTGTCGGGGCGTCCGTGGGCCTCACGATCGACATGGGCAAGACCTGGCGGGCGGAGGTCTATGGCGCCTTCGGCCAAGAGACCAATCCGTTGCGCTTCGACAGGTCGGTCAACAGCCTGATCCTGCGCGAAGCGCTGGGGTCCATTCCAGACAATCCGCAGACCGCGTTCAACGCTGCCCAGAATGGCTATTTCAATCCCTATGGCGGAGCGAATCCCCGGGCGGTTCTCGACGCCATCGGCAGCGGCTTCTCCGCCGGGGAGATTCGAAATCGCGTCGCCTCGGTCAACGCCGCCATGGATGGCCGTGTGCTCAGGCTGCCGGCCGGCGACCTGAAGCTCGCGATCGGCGCCCAGGTCCGACGCGAAACCTTCAACCAGGAAATCGTCAGCTACCGGTCCACGGCCACGCCCGTGGCTCGCCGCCAGCCGACCTATCAACGCGAGGTGGCGGCGGCCTTCCTTGAACTGCGCGCGCCGCTCATCGGACCAGGTGGTGATGGGGCCGGTCCGAACCGGTTGGAGTTTTCGCTGGCAGGCCGAGTGGAGCGTTATGACGACGTCGGGACGACCGCAAATCCCAAGGTCGGCGTGATCTGGTCGCCGGCGACGGGCTTGCGGCTGCGCTCGACCTACGGCCGTTCCTTCAGGGCCCCGGCGCTTTCGGAGGTTTACGACGCCGGCTCCATGGGGGCCGCATTCCTGCCGTCGGGATCGACCAGCGTCCTGACCCTGTTGCGCTACGGCGGCAATCCCGATCTTGAGCCGGAGACGGCGGACTCGTGGACCGCCGGCATCGACATCTCGCCGCCGCAACTCCCCGGCTTTTCGCTCAGCGCCACCTGGTTCGACATCGTGTTCGACAACCAGATCGGACAGCCGGTCTTTCGCAACCTCGTTGGCGCCCTGACCGATCCCGCCCTGGCCCCGTTCGTCGCCTTGATCGACCCTTCCAAGCCCGCGGACCTGGCGCGGGTGACCGCGCTGATTACGGACCCCACCTTCACCTCGCCGGGCCTCTATCCGGCCAACGCCTATGGCGCGATCGTGGATGCACGCAGCGTCAACACGGCCAAGGCGCAGGTCACCGGCCTGGACATCACCGCAGCCTATGGCTTCTGGCGCGGCGAGGATCGTTTCGATCTGAACGCCAACCTCTCGCGGCTCTTTCGCTATGATCGCCAGCTGACCCCGGCGTCCAAGGTCGACGACATTCTCGACACGGCGGGGAACCCAGTCGATCTGCGGGCGCGCGCGACCGCGTCCTGGGCCAGGGGCGATTTTGGCGCAACGCTCGGCGTCAACTATGTCGACGCCTATCGTGACGCGGTCGGCAAGACTGTGGAGTCATGGACCACCACGGATCTACAGGTCCGCTGGCAGGCGCCCGCGCTCCAGGGACCCCTGCGCGGCCTCACGCTCATCGCCAGTGTCCAGAACCTCTTCGATGTCGCGCCGCCCTTCTACGACGCGCCGGCGCCCCAGAACGTCGGATACGACGCCGCCAACGCCGATCCGCTCGGCCGCGTGGTGTCGCTCCAACTGAGCAAGCGCTGGTGACGAACACCTGATCGCCTGTCGGCCGTCGATGGCCGGCGTTGGTTCCTCTCAAGAGATTGTCCCATGGCCCTAGAGCCTTTGATCGGTCGCGCCTGTGGCGCGGCCTTGACCCTGATCGTGTTCGCGGCGCCGACCTGCTCTCCGGCCGCGACCTTGCCGCAGACCATCCCGGCCCATGCCTCGCCCGTCACGGCGGTGAGGGGGTGGACCATCCCTGACATGGTCGAGGTCACCCGGATCACCGGCACGGCGATCGACGGGGCGGGGGAGCGCGCGGCCTTCCTGCTGAAGCAGCCGTCGATCGCCTCGGGCGGCGATCACTATGCCCTCTACGTCATCGACATGGCGCGTCCAGGTTCGGCGCGCAAGCTGATCGAAGCAGGTTACCTCGCCGATCTCCAGTGGCGACCTGGCGCCCGCGGCTGGACCCTTCGCGGCGATTTCGGCGACGGGGTGCAGGTCTACGACGTGGACGACGACGGCCGTCGCGCGCCGGTCGTGGTCAATCCTGACCTGGCCGACGTTGGCGGCGCCGACGGCCAAGCCACCAGCGCCAGCGATCCGGTCCGCCGGACGGGCGTGCTGGCCTATGGCTGGAACGCCGATGGTTCGGCGCTTTGGTATGTTCGCCTTGTGCCCCGCTCGCCCGTCGAACTGGCGGCGCTGCGCGACGAGGGGCTGGTCTTCGAGGACGGCCTGACCCCGGCCATCGACTTCTTCACCCGACCCACGGCCCGGCGGGTCGAACTGCGCGTCCTCGAGCCGGCCGAAGGGCGCGATCGCTTGGCTGCGTTGGCGCCGGGCGACCGTTCCAACGCGACAGGCGCCTTCCAGAACGGCAGCGTGGCCTGGGCCGACGTCCGCCATCTGTCCTACTCGCTGGTGACCCAGGCGCGGGGCGGCAGGATCTCGGTCGGCGGTGGGCGTTTCGCTCTCGTCAGCGGCGAGACGACCCAGGCGCCCGCCGCGGCAGGTGAGTTGATCCTTTACGGCGCTCCCACGCCGCGGGGCCATCTGGTCGTGCGTCGGGATAATGCCGGCGGGCGTCGTCTCGTCGAGATCGGGCCGGATGGCGAGGAGACGGCCGATCACGGCGCCGTCGCCTTCAGCGCCCTAGGTGGCTACTGGGGCGCTTGGCGCGCCGCCGATGGGCGGGCGATCTACGGCGTGCGCCACCCTGACCGATCGGGCCTGGTCTTCCTCCCGCGGGCGCCGAACGCCACGATCGAGGCCGTCGCGGAGCATCTCGACAACTGCGCGTTCAGCACCGACCTAACCGTCGGCGTCTGCAGTCGCGAAACCCTGACCCGTCCGCCCGAGCTGGTGATGGTCGCTCCCAAGCGGAGCCGCATCGAGATCCTGGCGCGCCCCAACGCCCGCTACGATACGATCCCGCCGCTTCGCAACGAACCGGCGATCTGGACAAACCGCTTTGGCGTCACCAGCCGCGGCTACGTCACCTATCCGCGCCACTACCAACCGGGCCGCCGCTATCCAGCCGTCGTCATCACCCACGCAAGCGACGCTCAGAACCGGTTCGTCGATGCGGGATTTCAGTGGGCCTTTCCACTGCAGAGCCTGGCCGAGCGCGGCTATGTCGTACTCTCAGTCAATGAGAGCTCGTCTGATCCAGCTGCGAGTTCCGCCTATGCTTTCGCCACGACGGACTTGGAGGTCGGCAGGATGCAGAAGGCGATGGGTCTGGAGGCGGTGGCGACCATGGAGGCCGCGGTCCAGTCGCAGATCGATCGCGGGTTGGTTGATCGTGATCGGGTCGGTATCGCAGGCTACAGCCGTGGCGGCATCGTCACCACCTTGGCGCTCAGCCAGTCGGATGTCTTCCGGGCTGGGATCAACGCCGACACCGCCTTCTTCAGCGCCGGTGGATTCTGGCGCGGCGGTCGGGTGCGGGAAACCTATCGGACGCTCTTTGGCGGTTCTCCCCTCGATCCCCGGCACCTCCCGGCCTATCGGGCCTTCTCCCCTTCGGCGCGCGGCGAACGGTTCGCCGGTCCGCTCTTGCAGATATTCACCGGCGTCACTGCCCCGACGGCGCTCGAACTCGATCAGGCCCTGCGTGAGGCGCGGGTGCCCACGGACCTGATCGCCTATCCGGACGAAACGCACATTCTGCACCGGCCCCGGTCCATCGCCTCGGCCGCAGCGCGTACGCTGGACTGGTTCGATTTCTGGCTTCGGAATCGGGCCGACCCCGATCCGGCGAAGGCGGCCCAGTATGAGCGATGGCAGGTCCAGGCCGAGCGATGGCGATCTGTCGAGACCGAGCAGGTCAAGGGGCCTTGAAGCCCGCCGCGATGCGCCGCTCCCACGAAGCCGCCCAGCTCTCCACCAGGGCGGTGACCAGGATCCCCGCATAGTCGCCGCGCCAGATCAGGCTCTCCGGCGTCAGGACGTCGTCCAGGCGGTTGCGGTCTATCAGGCCATGCGCCGCCAGTCGGCCCTCCAACAGCTGTGGGCGCAGGAAGTCGAGGCTGGCCGTGACCATGCGCCCATAATAGGCGCTGAGTTCGCCCTTTGCCCTGCGTTCGGTGATCAGACGGGGCAGGCGATCGGCGAAGGCCCTACGGGCCAGGGCGCGATCACGGCGGCCGCCTGTCAGATCCATGACCGGTATGGTCAAACAATGTTCCATGACGGGTTGGGCGAGCAGCGGATGGATCATGGTGGCCTGCCGCGCCCGAAGGCTGTCGCCCGACATCATCTGGCATTCTGCGAGGGTCTCGATCTGCAGCCGTTTAGCGGGTGGCAGGCCCTCGAGGTCGGCCAGCCAGGGATGGTCTACTGCGGTTGTCCCGCGCCGAGATCCGTGAACGGCGCTATGCAGGGCCGACCAGGCTGATCGGCCGGTCCAGATGGACATGTTGCGCAAAGCGGTCGGGCTGAGCGCCCTCAAACCCCGTCTTCGCAAATCGTCGGCCAGCACCAGCGGCGTGGCGCGCTGGAAGAACACCATGTCGCCGCCCTGGCCGGTGAAGATCGCTCGCGCGCCGAGAGTCTCGCAACGCGCGGCGATGTCGCGGTCGCGCGGAACATCCAGGCCGTCCAAGGCCGGTCGCGGACCGCCCGAAATAGCTTGAAGCCCCGCGGCGATGAGGCCAGCTTCGGGTTTGATGGCCTCGGACAATGTGAACCTGCAGTGATCGGCGAGGGCGCGCGCATAGCGCCGCTCGTCGCCGCGGCGATCGGGAGCATGATAGTTCACCCACTGGACGACGCCCGCGTTGGGCAGCCGCGCCAGGGTAGCGGCCACCACCGCTGAGTCGAAGCCGCCGGAAACCTCGGCGATGATCGACCCTGGGGGAGAGGCCAGCGCCGCGACGCAGCCGTCGACCACCTCACGCAGGCCATCTTGGGCCTGTTCCAACGAGGGTGCAGGCCGGCGGGCGATGTCGCCAGGGCGCCAGAGCGGTTTGACTTGTCCGTCTGCGTATAGGGCCCCGGCCGGAACCGCCTCGATCCCACTGAGCGCCAATGGGCCGCCGATGTTGGCGGAATTGGTCAGGAAGGCTCCGACCCGAGACCAATCCACGGCCAGCCTTGGAGTCAGGTGGTCGAGCAGCCAATCTGGCAGGTGAGAGGCCACGACCGTAACGCCGCCGGTCTCCCAGGTGAGGCACTCTAGCGCGCCGGAGGGATCCCTGAAGATCGCCGGCCGTGGTCCGGCATCTTGTGGCAGGACGGCGACATAACGACCCCAGAAGTCTGCGAGCAGGTTGCGGCATTGGCGTTCAGGGCAGGCGCGTTCCACGCTGAGGCGGCCCCGCAACATGGCCGGAGTCGCAGCGGCGAACTGGCGGGTGAAGAGGTCCCCGATGATCAGGCCGCTGACGTCGGGAATCTGAAGAATCGCCGGCGGCTGATGGGCCGTCGTCAGCACCCACCAATTGTCGTCCTTGATCGCCCAGCGCCAGCCTTCGGCCAGCACCACCGGGGGCAGGAGCGCTGCTAGGCGGTTGCGGGCCTCCGCGTCGTCCGACGGCCAAGTCAGGACCACATAGCCGCTCATGCGGCGAATATCGGCTCGTAGCCCAGGACATGTTCGGCGCTGTCGTTCAGCACGACATCGCCGACCTGGAGCCAGCAGTGGGCTTCGAAGGGCCAGGTGCGGACCCCGAACACCCAAAGAGCGTCGAGACCGGACCGGCGTAGGAACAGCAGGAGCATGAAGGATCGGAACAGGCATTCGCCCTGGATCGGCGCCCAAGGCAGAAGCTGCCGAAATCGCGCCGAGAGCCGGACAAGCTCGGGAGACGGCTCCTGGCTTCGGAGCGCCGTCCCATCGTCATCCCGACGCTGCGCGGTGGTCACCAGTTGGCGCAAGGAGCGGCCAGCATAGCGGTGCAGCAAATCGGCATAGGCTCGGCACATCCGACGCCGATCGCCAGGCATGGGCGATGGCGGTGGGATCTCCCAGAGATCCGTGCTGGGGCGGTTTGGGGGACGCCGAAACGGACGTCGGCCGCATACCGGAGCCGACGTCACCAGGCCCGCATCGATTAGCGCCTTGGCCAGATCGGCCGAGGCGATCTGCACGCTGGGGCGCTGGGCGAGGTCGATCTGGGCTGCGCAACCAACGTGGCAAAAATAGGCGTCGCCGGCGATATCCAGAACGACCAGATCCTGGCCTACAAGAACGGCGTGTGTGCCGGATGCCAGATGATAGCTCACGGCGCCTCCGTGCGAGATGGGCCGGATGGAGAGCAAGAACGTCGGCGCCGGCCGGGGCCGACGCCGACGAGGCGACGGCTCAGCCGAAATAGGGCCGCACGAAATCTTCCGTCTGCAGGCCGATTGGGCCGCCCTTGGTCAGGCGACGAGCGCTGCCGAGGCGGAGGAGGCGGACCTTGCGCATCTTGGGCATGACGATCTCCAAAAGTTGAGAAACGCCGCGGGATGAGCGGCAAGGTCAGCAGCACATGGGGTCGCGTGTATTGAAACTATATTGGCCAAATTTCTCACTGGAACATTCGGCGCGCCCTGAGGGCCTCGACAATGTGCCTCGCCTGCTCTCGACGACGATCATGGAACAGGCCCATGCACTCGCGAAAATCGGACAGGTTTCCGGCGTCGAACAAGGCCGCGAGCTGGGCGACCTCTTCGGCCATGCCCTCCAGCACCTCGGGCTCAACCCGCCGGGCCGGCCCCAGGCGGTCGGCGATGACTCGATAGGATCCCGCCAGGGCGCGGTTGCCGCCGACCGCGATCACGCGGTCGAAGAGGTGCTCGGAGAAGGCGGCCAGGCCAAGGAGGGGGCCGAGGCCCGCGAGCAGGGTGTCCAGCATGTCCCGCGCCGTCTCCGGCGACGCCGCGCCCACGGCCTTGCGCGCCTGTGCGAACTCGAGCGCGCCGGTCAGGTGCAGCAGATTGAGCGCGTAGAGTTCGGTGAGGTCGGCGACATCAACGCGCGGGGCGAAGTAGCCTCGCCCACGGCGGTCCTCGACCAGGCCCTCTCCGGCCAAACGAGACAGGGCCTCGCGGACGGGGGTGGGGCTTAGGCTCATGTCGTGCGCCAAATCGACGATGGTGAGCGGCTCTCCCAGAACGTAGGCGCCCTGCCGCAACCGGGCTCGCAGCGTCTCCAGGGCCATGCCGAATGGATCTCGGCTGTTGGACGAAGGAAAACCCCTCAACTCGACACTCCATCACTGATGCGCGTGACGCTTAGTCCACAGATCCCTCCGCGCTCTATAGATACACAATGCGCCCCAAAGTAGCAATTTGCGTTTATATTCAGTATACTTGCGCGGTTGTGCAAAGATCGTGCGGCATTGCGCAGGATTTTTGCGGGATTTTTCTTGAGGGTGATGCGGCCTATATTCCGTAGTTCAATTGAATGGGCATCGCATCCCCGCGTGCGACAGGGCGCGGCGAACTCGCCCAGCATTGATCCGCGTGTTGAACCGCGACAGGTTGGCGACACGCAAAAGTAGATGAAACGGACGCGTCGGTTGCATGTCCTCCATCGATCCGGAAAGCCGTAGACGCAGCCAGCAACTGTCGCTCGCCCTCCGCGCGGTCCGGCGCACCCGGCAGATGACCTCGCGCGAGATCGCGACGGGAATGGGCATCCCTCTGCGCTCGTACCTGCATTTCGAGGCCGGCGGCGGCCGACTGAACGTCGATCTGGTCCTGAGGTTCGCCCAGGCCACGGACAGCGATCCCTATGCGATCCTGGGCGGCGCGCTGATCGGCGCGCCTGATCTGGCTGGGCACTGCGCCAGGAACAAGATGATGATCGCGCTGGCGATCGCCCTGCAGGAGTTCTGCACCGAGCTGGGACCGGACATCGAACGGCTGGAGACCACGACCCTGGTGACGGCCTTCTCAGAGCTGTTCGCCGGCCTGGCCAGCAAGGCGCGCCCGCAGGAAGACTGGGCGCAGAAATGGCTGAACGAGAAAGCACCCAATGTCGGGGTTGGTCCGCGCCGGGCGGAGGAGCCCAAGGACGACACCTGACCAGCGCTCATAGTCCTAGATTCCTACGGCGGCCGAAGCTCCAGTCCACGCTCCCGCCTACCGCCATCATCCCCGAGACCTGTCGCCCCAGATGCGGATCGAGCGCCGGCCGCCACGGCACGAGCTGGAAGCCCAGTCCGTCGTCGATCATCGCGAACCGACCCGAGGCCAGGTCCAGCCGCTGGCGATAGGCGCCGGCGACGAACTCCCCTGCGGCCGAGGGACGATGGGCTAGCCCCGTTTCGGCGGCCAGTTGGGTGACGGCGGCGCCCAACTCGCGGCTGCGCAAGGTGTCCAGCAGCCCCGCAGCGAAGGCGACGCGCTGATCCCGTCGCCGGGCCAGACCCAGCTCGACCAGATGGGCCATGCGCTCGTCCAGTGCGGCGCGGACCTCCGCGCCGAACCCGCCACCGGTCTCGACCGGGTCGCGGGCGACGAGCTGACGATCGAGCCAGGTGGCGCCTGGCGCGCCGACCTGGGCCTCCAAGGGCAGATCCGAACGCGTGGCCAGGGCCAGGCGAGGGTCGCCTCGCGCATCAGTCCAGGTGCGAAGCTCCACGATCGCACCGGGCTTGGCGTCGCCGGTCGCCTCAAGATCGTCGAACCGCAGATGATGGCTGCGGCCATCGACGCCGTCGATCACGACATAGGCGCTGCCCCGCAGCTCGTCGTGCAGGCCCCGCTCGATCAGCCGCCCGAGCACAGGGTCGCGCGGGTCTTCGTCATGGACCGCGAACCCGGCGGGCTCGGGCGCCCGGCCGGCCTGGCTCATGGCCCGATGGAGGGTCTTGATGATATCGCCTCGGATCGACAGCGCCCGCAGCGTTTCCTCGTGACCCGGCCTCAACGTCCAGCGGGCGACGCCGGCGGGGTCGGCCAGACCCAAGCGTTCGAGCGTCCGGGCGCGCCCGACCATCAGGCGCCGCAGTTCGGGGTCGGCGTCCGCGCCGTCCGGGCGAAGGTCGATGAGACCGCCGCCGTGGTCGGCCAGGGTCCGCAAGCTGCGATCGAGCTTGGTCCATCGCTCCGCGGCCACATCGCGCGCCAGGGCGGCGGCGACGTCGCGTTCACTCCGGGGGCCGAGCTCGAGAGTGACGCGCGCTTCGGCGCGGGCGCGCAGGCCCCGGCTGATGTAGTCGCGGCCGATCACCAGATCCCGCACGTCATCGGAGCGGCCGCGGACCAGCACGTGGACGTGCGGATTGTCGGTGTTCCAGTGATCCACCGCCACCCACTCCAGATCCGTGCCCAGATCGCGGGCGGCGTCGTCCATGAGTTCGCGGGTGAAGGTGCGCAGATCGGCGAGCTGGCCGGCGTCCTCGGGCGAAACGATGAAGCGGAAATGGTGCCGGTCGCCGTCGCATCGGCTTGCGAACCCGTCGACATCAGCCTGTTCCGATCTGGCGTCGAACATCCGCGCCCGCTGGCCGTCGCGGGTGACGCCCTCGCGTTCGAGATAGGCGACGTGCCGGGCCAGCGACGCGGCGCGAAACCTGGCCCCGGCGTGGCGGACGATCCGGGCGGTGATCACAACACGCCGGCCGGGCGAGCGAAGGCCTCGCGCGAGGGCCGCGCTCCGACCGCGACCGAACCGTGAGCCGGCCGCGCGTTTCGACGGCCCGCCGCCTCGACCGCCGGCCTTCATCGTCGCCTGGTGGACCTGTCCCACGAAGCTGCCGACGGCCCCGGCCTTGGCGCCGCCGCCCCGCATGCGTCCCGGCCGGAGCTGAAAGTCGTCGTCAGACCCGGGCATGGCGCACGCTGCAAGCGGGAGATGGCGCTTGGGGCTTTGAAAAGTCTGAGAAATCTACGTCCTGCGCCAGCCGTGGAGCCTGGGCGACGGCGCAGCAAACCCAAGCCCAGCCACCCCCAGCCGCCCGCCCGACGGCGCTGCTTTTATCTTGCGATCGGCGGCTGGTTGCTGGCGGACATGAACCATATCCGCGCTCATCTACGCTGAAGTCCGATAGGGCGAGCGGAGACCCGATGGCGGTCATCGGGCGGGCGATCGGCTGGAAACGGGGACGAAGAGTTCGGCGAGGCCAGGGACCGGGACGGGAAGGGGCGTGTCGGAGCCCGCGGGGATCTGGTGGTCGGCTCGCGGATCACCGGCCCCTTGGTCGGCGCCCAGGGCGATGTCCGAACGACCCGGAAACAGCGCCGAGCGACGCCATGTGACAGCATCGGGGTCCGCAGAAGCGCTGTCGCCGCCCCGGCTCGCCCCGACAACCGGAGAGAGCTTGGCGAGGTAGGCGCGGGTTTCGGCCGGTAGCGGCCGGCCGGTCGTCAAGCTGTCCTCATAGCGTCCGGGACCTGCATTGTAGGCGGCCAGAAAGCCGGCGACGCCATAGCGGTCGTGAAGCTCGCGCAGGTAGGCCGAACCGGCCAGGATGTTGTCGCGGGGATCGAACGGATCGGTTCCCAAGCCATATCGAACGCGGAGTTCCGTCCAGGTCGCCGGCATGATCTGCATCAGCCCCATGGCGCCGGCCCGCGAGACGGCGCGTGGGTCGCCGGCGCTTTCGGCGCGGACCACGGCGGAGATCCAGGCCTCGGGAAGACCGAACCGGCGTGACGCCTGGGCGATGTGGACCGCGACGTCGTCCTGCGGCCCACCCGGCGCCGGTTCCGCCGCCAGGCCGACGCAGGGCGACGCCAGAAGCGCGATCAGCCCGATCCAAATCGGTCGGCGAGGCGCGATCACGTCGCGTGCCGCCGCCATCAGTCCGAGCCTTGATGGGCGCGCCGCGGCGGGCGAGTCCAGTGCAGATGGTGAACCTCGGCCTCGCCATCGACCCGGAACAGGTGAGCGCGGATCGGCCGGCTGAGCGTGGGATCGTCGAGCACCAGCGACACATAAGGACCGGCCTTCTCGCCGGTGTGCTTCCAGCCGGCGCCGACATCGCCGCCGTCGTCGCCCGCGCGCAGGATGCGGTAGTCGGGCGCCTTGTCGCCGCCGCCGTCGGCGGCTGGGACGAGGACGAGGTCGATGGTTTCGCGGAGCAGTTGGAGGCGTCCGGCGAAGCCGTCCGCGGTGCGGGTGAAGGTTCCAATGCGAGCCATGGCGATCTCCATTCGAGGGTTTGGGAGAGATGCGATCAGCGTCGGCGACGGCCGGAGGCGCTGCGGTCATTCGGTTGCTGAGCGACCCAAAAAGGTCGCGCGCGGCCGACGAGGGCGGTGGCGGGAAGCGGGCCGAAATAGCGCCCGTCGAGACTGTCCTCATGGGCGGGATTCATCAGGAAGACGGCGCCCGGCGCGATCGACTGACAGCCTCGCCAGACCGGCAGGCTGCGGCCCCGGCGGTCATGCGTCCGCGCCTGGGCGACCACGACGCCGTCGATGAGAACGGCAAGTCCAGAGCGGCAGATGCGCTGGCCCGGCAGCGCCGCCAGCGGCTTGATCAGCGGCACGCCGGACGCGAGATAGCCGCGCTCGGCGAGGACGGCTGCGAGCGGCGCGCCGGGGCGGGCGACCACCAGATCGCCACGGCGAAGCGCGTCCGGCCGATCCACCCAATAGAGCCCGATCGGCGCGCTCGCCGAAGCGTTCCACAGTAGCTTGAGCGGCGGATCGCGCCACAGCGTGAGCGTCGTGGCGCTCGCCGCCAACGCGCCGATGACAAGCGATGTCCGGGCCGTCGGCGTCATGACAGCCGCCGGCGGCGGAGCCAGGCCAGATGCCGTTCACGGGTGTAGGCGCGCGGCGCCTCGTGCGCGGCGATCCGGCCGTGGACATGGCACCAATGGTCCGGCGCGACCTCGCACGGATCGATCCCGCCGCGCTCGATGGCGTCGATGACTTCAAGCGCCCTCTGGACCTGCGTCCAGCCTATGACCCGCAGCAGGATGTCCGCCCCAGGCGTCACGCAGGGTACGGTGCAGCGCGGTTCGTCGGGTGCGACGGCGCGCAGCACGTCCAGCCGCGATACCGCCGTCCCGTAGTCGTTGGCGGCCCACCGCACCAAGGCGAAGACCTCGCCGGAAGCGAAGCCGACGACACGGCGGCGACGGTCTAGAATCTCCTCGTGCGCCATGCGGCCGAAGCGGATCCAGCGCTCGACGCGCTTCTCGATCCACAGGAGTTCGACGGTCGTCATGGACCGCGCCGTGTCATCGTGCGCCGGGGTCATGATCATCGCCTGGACGCGGGACGCGCTTGGCCGGCAGGACGGTCCCCACGCCTGGATCGCTGGTCGAGGTCTTGGCGCCGCGATCGGCCCAGGCTTGCAGGTCCTCCAGGGCGTAGACCACTCGACCACCGAGTTTGCGGTAGGCGGGACCGGTGCCGTAGGTGCGATGCTTTTCCAGAGTCCGATGTGACAGGCTGAGGAAACGCGCAGCCTCGGGGGTGCGCAGGAACCGCGGCGGAGCGCCGGGCGAGGTGGCGGACATGGTCGGTCTCCGGGTCATCCCCGCGCCTCGCCGGATGGCGGCGCGGGACCTCGGGCACGGTGGCGGAGAGGCTCCGGCGCCAGGGAGTGCGAAGACCTCGCGGCGAAACCGCACCCGTGGCCCTGACCAAGCTCGCTGATGACGGGATCAGTGCGAGACGCGGCGGGGGCGCAACAGGCCGCGATAGCCGCCGTCGACCATGCGAAGGCCGTCCCGCACGAGCCGCAGGGTCGCGTCGCGCAATGAAGAGGTCTTCCAGGGTTCGCTCGTCACGCGCGCTGCGCCGAACAGCGCGATGGCGATCTCGCGATGGGCGGCGCCACAGCGGCGGCCGTCGACGGCGCGCAGCATCTGGATCAACCGTCTCCGCTTCTGGGCGGTCAATCCCCGCGGACCGCCCCCGGCGCCGAGACGGCGCCAAAGGCCCACGGCGGCGACGATCCGCGCGGGCAGGTCGGCGTCCAGCGGGACGATCACGGCGAGCGGCCGGCCGGGTCTGGCGCGGCCAAGGAGCGCCAGGTGGATCGCGTCGACGCCGTCGCCCAGGATGAGGTATCGGCCCGCCGCGTCGGTGTCGGTGCGACCCTGATCAGCGGTGGCCAGTGTGCTGAAGGAAACGCCGGTCGACAGCGGGGAGGGCGCCAGGATGACGGTCGCCAGATCGGCTTCGGGCGCCCAGAACACCGGGGCGGTCCTGGCGTTCTCGGCGGGGGACACCGGGAAATCGCAACCCCCAACGCGACCGCAGCCGCTGGATCGCCCGCTCGTCGCCGGTCGCCTGCTGGGTGATCTGCGCATAGTCCTGCTGGTAGGCCGGGTTGCGGCGCAGGCATTCCCAGGCGAGATCGGAGGCGATGAGAGTGTCGAGATAGGCGTAGTCGGCCGAGGACCGCCACCGCGAGGCGTCGGGCGTCATGGAGAGCTCCGGGTCCGCTTTGCTCTGGGGGAGTGAGCGCGCTTATGCTCCGGACCATGGCGGCCGGTGGGAAGTCGGTGAGGGGACGCCGGGCGATGCCGCTGTGGCATCGCCCGGCCCGGCGGCTCAGCCCTGACGCAGCAGGTCGCGGTAGCCGTGCTCGGTGATCCAACGGGCGCGCTCAAGATGGCGATCGTGAACCTGCCGCGCCCGTTCTGGATCGGCGGCGACATCGAGGCCGAAGATCGCCTCGGCCGCCTCGCGCCAGTCAGCGCCGTCGGCGGCCGCGTCCAGCAGCCTAAGATAGGTCTTCAGATGGGCGCGGTCGTAGTCTGTGAGCGTCGCCCCTGTCGGCGGCGTGTCGAGGAAATCGCGACCGGTCATGCTGGCCTCCCGCGCGGCGTGGTTCACCATAACGCCCTTTGAAGACGTTAGGATCGACGTGGGCCGGCATCGGGGGGATGCGCTGGCGGCATCGCCACGATGATCGTTCCGTCCGGCCCGGTTGGCCCCGCTCGGGAAGGAGCGGGGCCGGTCGCGGGTTCTAATCGGCGCTGGGTTTGCGCGGGCGCGACCAGATCAGGGTGTGGGTCTCGCCGCCCTCGTCATCGAAGAGGTTGGCGAAGATGGGCGCGGTGAAGCTCGGGTCGTCCAGCTTGACCGAGAGGTAGTCGCGCCCCTCGCTGGAGGTCTTGGTCCAGGCCGCGCCGATCTCAGCCCGGTGGACATAGATGCGGTGGCTGGGGGCGTTGTCGCCGGACCGGTTGGCTTCGGGGACGAAGCGGACGCCTTTGGCCTGGACGCTCAGGGTGACGATCTCGCCCTGATACTCCTCGCCGGATTTCTTGAAGGTGCCGATGGTGGCCATTGCCGTGCTCCTTGTTTGGGTCTCGGGTCGCGTCCATCGCGACCTCGATGGCGATCCCAAGGCCGCAGGCGATCGGCCCCGCACCGGGCGAAGCACGGCCGCAGCGCAGCGTAGGACCACGACCGGGCGTGTTTCTTGGTCCGCGAGGAATGGGCGTAGCCCAGGGGAAGAAACCGCCCGGGCGGGTTGCGGAGAGACGATCGAGGCGAAGTCGTCCTTCGGCCAGATCAGGCCAGGAGAGGGCGCCTGTGTCGCGGCTGACGGCGCAAACCAGAAGCGCGCGAGACGCGCTGGCTCAACCAGGAAGTCCGCCGAAGTCTGGGGCGACGGCTCGATCCCGTTGGTGTGGAGGATGTCGGGGGCGGTCGCCCGCGTATGCGTATTCCCTTCAGGATGACTCGGAAAGGCGCCCATGCCGCGCAACGATTCGCCGCTGGATCCGCGATGGCTCTTGCCGATCTCGAGGGCGGGGGGCGCCAATTGCTCCGTCGCTTGGAGCGGACGATGACCAAGATCCGATCTGCCTGGATCGGCGAGCTGCGTCTCGGCGACAGCTGGGCGCTCTATGTCGGGCCGGTCGCCGACCAGACGCCGCACGCCCACGTCGCGCTGCAGCTGGCCGTGGGTCTGGACGGTCCTGTGACGGTGGCCTTGGCCGGAGACCGCGTCATCTGCGCCGAGGCCGTAGCGATCGGCCCGATGGTCCAGCACCGCGTGCCGCCGGGTGGCGGGCCGATGCTCTTGCTCTATGCGGACCCACGCGGGGCGCTGGGACGAGTGCTGTGGTCGCTGGCCGGGGATACGGCCGCCTTCGTTCCCGGGATGGCGGGTCTGGTCCGGCGCCGCATCGCCGCGGGCGCCGCGGGCGAGCAGTTGGTCGCCGAACTGGTGTCTGCGATTGGGCCAGGCGACCTGGGTCTAGACGCGCGGCTGGGCGCGCTCGTCCAACCGCGCGACGATATCGAGGCTGGTGTCGAGGCGGGGATCGGCGGTCTGGCCAGCCGCGCGGGCCTCTCAAACTCGGGGTTCCGGGACCTCGCCCGCCGCGGCCTCGGCGTTCCACCCGCGCGGTATGCGCTCTGGCGCAAACTTGAGCTCGCCTTGCGCGCGGCGGCGTCGGGCGAGAGCCCGGCCGCGGCGGCGGGCCTGGGCGGTTTCGCCGACCAGGCCCACATGGCCAGGACCCTACGGCGGATGTTCGGCGTCACCCTCTCGGAACTCGGGCCGCTGCGCTCAATGCCGCGCGCCCGCTGAATGACGGGCGGGCATCTGATCGGCCGGGCTGAAGATCGTGCGCCCCTCGGTGTAGAGCAGGAACTGCGCGCCCAGGATCAGGATGATCAGGGGGAACGCTACCGGGCGGGGCCCGGCGTCTGGACCATCGAGGGGCGAGATCAACAGCGCCAGCGCGGCCGCCAGCAGGGTGGCGGCGATCACCCGATGCTGGGTCATCAGCAGCAACATCGGGGCGTCGGCGTCATGCTGCGCATGGAAGGCAAAGAGGCCCGCGGCGATGAGTACGGCCAGGATGAGCGGCATGCGCCAGGCGAGGGTCATCAGCCCCTTTCGGACGCGAACGACCTCGACCGCCGCGCCCAGGATCAGAATGAGCCCAAGCACCAGGTGCTGGGCGCTTTCGGCGCCGTAGCCGCCGGGCTTGGCCGCGCCGTGGACGAGAGGGTCGAGAGCCATCTCCAGGCCGAAGAGGACGAGCGCCAGCGGAACGACGAAGTCGAGCCATCGACTGGTCAGCTTCCCGTGCGCGCGCCAAATCTGCAGGCTGGCCACCGCGATCAACGCGGCGCCGAAGATCCAATGCACATGTTCCGATGTCAGTCCCATGTCTCACCCCTCGCGTCTGGGAGAGCAGGATGGCGAGGGGAAACCTTCGGGTCTTGAACGTATCGCCAGCCTTGCATCGGCCGCGCCGGCGCCCAGATAGCGGCGAAGGTTGTTGGAGGAGGAGGAGCTGCGTGAAGACAGTATTCGTCTTGCCGACCGAAACCGGTTGGGTCGTTCGATCCGATGAGATCGAGAACGAGATGGCGTTCAAGGCTGGCGGTCGCGCAGAGGTCGCGGGCCGGCGGCTGGCGCAGGCGTTGGCCGCTCGCGGCGAACCCGTGGAAATGCGGATCCATCTGAAGAGTGGAGAGCTGGCGGGGCGCTACCTGTGCCCGGCCAACGACCTGGCGTCATCAGCGGCGGTGATGGAGTCCGACATCAGCCTCGGCGATCGGCCCCGGCCGGCGTGAACGATCGGGCCGGCTCGACGCTGGCGCGGTGATCGGAGCGCGGCTGTCCTGCGGCGCTCACGCACCGCCGAACCGCCAGACCGGGATGCCCATCATCTTGGCCTTGTCGGCCAGGTTGGCGTTGATGCCGGTGCCCGGGAAGGCCAGGACCCCGATCGGCAGGACGTCGAGCATCTTGTCGTTGCGCTTGAAGGGCGCGGCCTTGGCGTGCCGGGTCCAGTCGGGTTTGAAGGCGATGTGCGTGATCTTGCGGGCCTCGGCCCAGCAGGCGGCGATGCGTTCGGCCCCAGTGGGCGTGCCGCCATGCAGCAGCACCATGTCGGGATGCCTGGCCAAGACCTTGTCGAGCGCGTCCCAGATGCGGCTGTGGTCGTTGCAGGCCGCGCCGCCGGTGAAGGCGATCTTCGGTCCAGGCGGCAGGAGCGTCAGAGTTTCGGCCCGATGCTTGGCGGCGAGATAGTCGCGGCTGTCGATCATCGCCGCGGTCAGGGTTGCGCGGGTCGCCTTCGATCCGGCGCGAGGCGTCCAGGCCAGGCCGAGGTGGAGCTGGTAGTGCTCGGCGGCCCGATCGCGAAACGTCTCCAGGCCGTTGCGGCGCCCGGTCAGGGACAGGCCCTGGGCGAGCAGGTGTTCCAACTCGACCGAGCGGATCTCGGAGCCGTCCTGTCGTCGCTGGCTGCGTTTCTGGGCGTCCTCGTTGTCGTCGAGACGGCGCTGCGCGCGCTCAGCGGCGCGGTGGAAGAGATTGACGCCCGCCCAGAGCAGGTCCTGCAGGTCGGGCTCGAGGCAGGTGTCGGTCAGGGTCGCGACCAGGGCGTCGAAGATATCGGCGACGGCGCCCGCCATGGCGCCCTCCTCGGGCGAGGGCCTTGGATCGGCCTCGTCTTCGAAGGTGCGATGGCCGTAGAGCCGCAGGTCGTCGATCAGGTTCGCCGTCGAAGAGGCGGCATGCTCGGGTTCGACGTCGTCGAAGATGGGGTTGGTCGCCATGGTGCTGGCCTCCGTCGGATCGGCCGCGCCCATCGCGGCCTTCGTGGCGATCCCCTGGAGGCGGGCGGACGGGCTCCGCACCGGCAGGCCGCAGCGTCAGCGGAGGACGGCGGGCGGCGGCTATTTTGTCTGGCGATGCAAAGCCGAGCCTGCTCGGCGGCGGAAAATAGGCGCCGCCCGCCGTTGCGGGGCCGGGCCGACCGCCGACCGATCGCCCTCCAGAAGGCCGTGGGCGCGGGATGCTTCCGAGGGGCCGCCCATGGCGGTCGACGCTGCTGTGATCGACGGGCCGAGCGCGGCAGCGCCCTCCGACGCGCCGCTATTGCGACTGGCTCCAGAGGCGGCCGATGTCCTCGCGAACGAGTTGGACCCGGAGCACGGCGGCCAGGAGGTTGGGGCCGAGATGACGCAGGTCGTCGTTGAAGTCGGCTTGGCGGGGCGAGAGGATCGCCGTCTCGATCCCAGCGCGGGCCGCTCGGTCGGCCAGGGTCGCCGCAGCCGTGTGGCCCGCCCGGTCGTCGTCGCGGGCGATGTAGAGACGCCGCAGCGTCTCGGGCAGGTGCAGCGCGGCGAGATGGGCTGAAGAGAGGGCCGCCACAGCGGGCAGGGCCGGCAGGGCGCAGCGGAGCGACAACATGGTCTCGAGCCCTTCGCCGGCCGCCATCACCGCCTGGACCCGGCCCAGGCGGACGCCGTGGCCAAGCAGACGCCCCATGGCCCGGCGCGGTGAGGCGACCGGCGCCTTGTCTGCGGTCGCCGGGTCGAGCCAGGTGCGATGCGCGCCGACCTGCCGCCCCGTCAGGTCGGTCACCGCGGCGATCATGGCCGGCCATGCGCCTCTGACACCGGCGGCATCGTCGTGGCTCGGCCGATAGAAGCAACGGGGATGGAAACGCAGCGCTTCGCAGGCCGTCAGCGCGTCGATGCCGCGTTTGCGCAGATAGGTCTCCGCGAGCGTGCCCCGGATCGGCGTCGAGATGGCGAAGAGCCGCTCAGCGGCCAGCGACGATCGAGTGGACCACCCAGGCGAACGGCATCGGGCCGGCTCGGTGGTTGAGATGGATGGCGGTAGGGCCAGGAAACGGCGAGCCTCGTCGAGCGTGTCGCTGAGGCGGTGGAAGCCCCGGTTCTGGGCGATGAGATCGAGCAGATCGCCGTGGTCGCCGGTGGCGGCGTCGGTCCATTTCCCCACGGCGCCGCGTCCCGCGCCGGCGTCTGCAAGGCGGACATAGAGACTGCGGCCCGGCGTATTACGGACATCGCCGGCCAGCCAGTAGCGACCTTCGCGGCGGCCCTTGGAAAGGTAGTGACGGCAGACCGCCTCGGCTTGGACTGCGAGGCGCTGCGCCAGATCGGATGCGGTGGTCCGCATGGCGTGGGCTCCCATGGGAAAGGGACCCGCCGATGGCGACGGGTCCCTCCCAGGTCGATCAGGGGGCTCGACCTACTCGGCGGCGAAGGCGCGGGGGTCCGCCTGCCGATCGCCAGCATCCCGCTCAGGCGACGGGGCGTCGATGGCCTGTTCGCCGTCGATTTCCGCCGGGGGCGCGATAGCCGCATTGCCGAGCCCCACGGTCCGCAGCGGCTCCGGAATCCAGCCCGAGCCGGCGAGCATCTGCTCGGCCTCGCGCGCCATATCGCCTTTCTTCAGATGGTCGATCCGCCGGGCGGCGGCTTCGCCCCGGGCTTCTTGGACGGCGAGCACGATCTGGGCCTTGGTCACCCGGCCCAGGAAGTTGTCGACGGTGGGGATCCAGCCCACGGCCGCCATGTCCAGGCCGACCACCGTGGCCAGCCGGTCGGCCTGGGCGAGCGCCTTGGGCCGTCGGTTCCACGCCTCGTGGACGGCGTTGAGGGTCTGGCCGATGCAGTGGGCGAACAGAGCCTGGCGGCTGTCGTGGTCGAAGGCCGTCAACGCCTCCCAGAGCCCGGCCGGCTCGCCAGGCAGCTGATCGGCCCAGGCCTGGTGACGCGCCTCGACCGCCGTGGCGGAGGGGGTGTCGGCCAGGCCCGGCGCCTGCTGACCGAAGACCACGCACTTGGCCTCGATCTCGAGGCAGGAGTCCAAGCCATGGCGGTAAAAGAGCTTCAGACAGAGGACGTGCAGCATCGCCAGGAAGGCGGTGTCGGGATCGCTCCCCAGCGCGTCACGCAGCGCCAGGGTCCGGTGGGCGGTGAGCTCTGTCATCAACCGGTCGGGGAGCGGACGAAGACCTTCGTCGGCTTCCTGCGGTTCGCCATCCTCGGCTCCCGCCTCGCCGTCGGGCTCGCTCTCCGGCGTACCCGACACGGCGTCGGGTTCGTCGGCGTCCGCTCCCTTGAGCGCCGGTTCGTCCTCAGGGCGGACATAGCCGCGCTCGACGCGCAGCGACCCGGTCGGATCGAGACTGACGAAGGCGCCGGCGCGGGCGACCTCGTCCGGCGCGTAGACGATCGGACGGTCCTGGAACGCCTCCAGCGCGGTCTCGATCTCGCTTAGCCGCTGATCGACCTCATCGGGCAGGTCCTCGACCTGCGCATAGGTCTCCTCCAGCTGCTCGTACTCGGCCTTCAAGGCCGCATGCGTCGTGACCTCCGCGTCGGTCAGTTCGGCTCCATCTCCCGACAACCGCCGTTGGCCGAAGGTGTGGCCATAGGGAAAGTCGGTCGCGACCTCGACCCACTTCCAGCCCTCGGTGCGGATGGCGCTGGCCTCCCGCTCCAGCTTTTCCACGACCAGGCGATCGAGCAGGCCCGGGTCCTGCAACCAGCCGCCGTCGTCGTGTTGAAAGAGGTCGCGCATGACGGCGCCGCCGGCGGCCTCGTACTCCGGCCCGGCGAACTGGGCGCGCTTGTCCGACGCCCGGACCGCGCCCTCGGTGAGGAAGCGGCGGATCTGGTAGGCCTCCTTGTTGTAGGAGCGCTGGACCGCTTCCCAGACCTGCTCCTGGCGTTCGTGGTCGGAGCTGACCGTGAAGGCCATGAGTTGGTCGAGGGTCATGCCGTCGTCGGCATAGACCTCAAGCAGCACTGGCGAGACCGAGGCCAGCCGCAGGCGCTGGCGGACCACCTGGACGCCGACGAAGAAGGCCGCGGCGATCTCTTCCTCGCCCTGGCCCTTCTCGCGCAGGGCGAGGAAGGCGCGGAACTGGTCGAGCGGGTGCAGCGGCGCGCGCTGGACGTTCTCGGCGAGGCTGTCCTCCTCGGCGATACCTTCCGTGCGCACGACGCAGGGGACCGGCGCCGTGCGGGCCAGGCGCTTCTGTTTCACCAGGAGTTCCAGCGCCCGGTAGCGGCGACCGCCTGCCGGGATCTCGAACATGCCGGTCTCGGCGCCATCGGCGTCCAGCACGGGCCGCACGGTGATGCTCTGCAGCAGGGTGCGGCGGGCGATGTCTTCGGCCAGTTCCTCGATCGAGACGCCGGCCTTGATGCGCCGGACGTTCGACTGGCTGAGCACCAGCTGGTTGAAGGGGATGTCCCGTGAGGCGCTGAGGACGATCTTCTGGGCCTTGGTCATGGCGGATCTCCATGGCGGGCCGGCCGGGAAACCTCTCTCGACCTACAAGCCCGTCACGAAGCCCCCGCCCGCCTCTTGCTCTCCGGCTGATCCGCCGCTCCGAGCGCGGGACACGGAGCGGCGGGGGTCACGCGCCCTCCACTCCGGCCGGTGCGCCCGGCCGGAAGGCCAGGAGATAGTCCGCCGCCTTCGACGCGGCGCTGGCGGCGCGGACCACGGCGCGATTGTCGGCCCGCAACACCTCCAGCCAGGCGCCGACGTAGTCGGCGTGCCGCACCGTGGGGATAATACCGAGCGAGGCGCAGACGAAGGCGCTGGTCATCTCGGCGACCAGCTCCTCCTTGGCGTAGAGCGCCGAGCCCATGGCCCCTGACTGATCCCGGGCCAGCCGCGATGAATGACCCGTCCAGTGACCGAGTTCATGCAGGGCGGTCCTATGCCAGTTGATCGGCTCGAAGTAGACGTCAGGCCGAGGAACCTGCACGAAGTCGTGGGTGGGGCTGTAGAACGCCTGATCGCCGCCGATCCGAAAGTCGGCTCTGGTCGCGGCGATCAGCGTCTCGGCCTGGGGTGCGATCAGACCTTCGGGGATGGGGGGCGGCGCCGGGGCGATATCCTCCGGCAGACCTTCGCACTGGTCGGTGTTGAACACCGTGAAGCGCTTCAGGAAGAGGATCATGCCCGGCTCATCGCCCTGCGCCTGGGCGCGGCGGCGTTCGGAATCCGGTGTGAAGCGGTCGGCGAAGACGACGCTCACGCCGTGCGCGCCCTTGCGGACATTGCCGCCCAGGCTGAGCGCCTGGCGGAAGGTGAGCCAGCCCTGGCTGCTGAAACCATGGTCGATGACCGCGCCCCAGAGGATCAGCACATTGATCCCGGAATAGCCGCGGCGCGTGGCGGCGTTTCTCGGCATGGCCAGCGGCGCCTTGGCCGCCCCCCACGGCTGGACCCAGGGCAGACGCCCGGCCTCCAGTTCGGCGATGATCTTGTCGGTGACGTCCTGATAGAGGCTCGTCCGGCCCTGGCCGGAACGGGCGCGAGCAGCGTGGCGTGACATCGCGGATCTCCGCGACGGGCGCCGCGAGCCTCTCTCGCGACCTCAACCCGTCACGGCCGACCCGGCCGAGCTCTTACTCTTCGGTTTGCACTCTGAATGGGTGCGATGCCCCTCTCGCCGTCGGAACGACGTCCGGCCGCCCGAGGTTTCGCATTTGTCTATGTTCTAGTTTTGTTCTATTTGTTGATCGTCGGAATTGCGCGAGTGAGTCCCGCCTGCAACAGGTCGATGCTGCTCGCGGCACCAAAGCCGCCATGTTAACCTGATTTGAAGGTCCTGCTTCGATGCAAGGGTAGGATGTGGATATGGCCAGAAGCGACCTACTTGTTTCCTTAGTCCGCGCCGGTGCAGCCGGGGATCGATCGATGCTCGCATCGACCGTGGAAGCCATCGTGGCCGAGGAGAAATCCAAGAGCCACCACGTCCTTGCTGACCGCCTTGAACGCGCTCTTCAAACGGTCCCGGTCACTACCTCTAATGAAATGCGACGCCCCCAGACTGGAGGGCGCGATTTCGTCATCGAGTCGGAGCCGCAGGTTCGTCTCGACGACCTCATTCTTCCTTTGCCGGCGGATCGCGTAGCGCGTCAGCTCATCGAGGAACAATCCCGGTCTGATCTGCTGCGCGCCCAGGGCATGCAACCCCGGCACCGCGTCCTGCTGTGCGGGCCACCGGGGAACGGCAAGACCTCAATCGCTGAAGCTATCGCCGAAGCCGTCGCTCTTCCGCTGTTGACCGTCCGCTATGACGCGCTCGTCGGAGCCTATCTGGGCGAGACCAATGCGCGGTTGGCGAAGCTTTTTGAGTACGCCCGCGCCACGCCGTGCGTCCTATTCTTCGATGAGTTCGACGCAGTCGGGAAGGAGCGTGGCGATGTCCACGAAACCGGCGAGATCAAACGCGTTGTCTCATTCCTGCTGATGCAACTCGATCAGTTGCCAAGCTATGTGATCGCCGTCGCAGCGACGAACCATGCTGAGCTTCTTGATCGGGCCGTCTGGCGTCGCTTCCAGTTGCGGATCGACATGCCCGCGCCGGACGCGGCTAGGCGCGCCGTCTTGGTGTCACGCTATTTCGAGACTTGGCGCGACGATCCCGGCATCGCCCCCGAGCGTCTGGCGGACAAACTTGGACCTGTCAGTTTCGCCGAAGTGTCCGAATTCTGCCAAAACGTGCGCCGGCGCCATATTCTCTCCCAAGGTGGTGAGTCGCTGAAACGCGTCGTCGCTGAAGAACTCAATCTTTGGGCGTCTCGCGTGACGCCGTGGGCAAATGGCGAAACCCCCGCAATTTCCACTTCTGCGCCTAGATCCGCCAAAGGCCGGCGGTCGTCAGAAGCGTAAACCTGCATTCCCGCCTCCGCGTCAATTCGGTGCGGCGGAACAACTTGGTCGCCGTCCAGGACAAGAACTCCAACGCCTTGCGCAGACCTTTGCGGCTGGCCGTGATCCGCTTGAACTTCGCTCGGACGCCGCCGGTCTCGCTCCCGAACGCCTGCTTGTTTTCGAACTGACGACCGACGTACAAAACTTCGCCCGCGCCGCGCAACTCGTGCCAGGGCTGGAGTTCATCGGCGCGGAAGATCTTGAAGGCGACGACGCCGACCAAAGTCCGTCACTCTACCTGATGATCCCGGACGTGGCGGCGTTGCGCCAGATGGTGGGTCTGTGGACCCGCTTCCAGGCGGGGCAGGCCCTGCCGGAGGGACTCACACCCTGGCGCAATCTGTTTGCTCAGCTGAGGGACCTCCGCCCCTGGGGGCCGCAGGATCGCGTCACACCGGAAGACTTCGAGATTCTCGCCCAGGAGCGAGCTGACAGCAGAGGCATGATCCGCCTTGAGATAGAGCTCGTATTCCGCGCCGCCGGCGCGGGCGTTGAACGTGATGCGCTCGGCGCTCTGCTGGAGAGTGGCGGCGAGCTCATTTCCAGAACCCGGATCGAAGGCGCAAAGTACCACGCCCTGCTCGCCGACATTCCCCAGGCGGAACTCGGTCGAGTCCTTGCCCGAGGACACGAGGGCCTAGTGGCTGCAGAGTCTGTCATGCACATCCGGCCTCAAAGCGCCGTGCATGTCACCGCCTACGAAAGCCAAGAGGGGCCGGCGCCCGCTATGCCGCCGCTGCCCCAAGGCGATCCCATCGCCGCCGTTTTCGACGCCGTGCCGCTCGCGGGCCACCCGCGTCTCACTGGTCGCCTCTCGGTCGATGATCCGTTCGACCTCGAACCGCTCGCTGTGGGGCGACGAATACATGGAACTGCCATGGCCTCGGCGGTGCTGCACGGCGACCTCGCGGCCCCTGCGATGCCGCCGCTCGAGCGTCGTGTGTTCTTCGTCAATGTGATGTTCGCGCCCCAGGACCTGGACCAGGACGAGCGTTTCCCCGACCGCTTACCAGCCGACCTCTTCGAAGAGGCTGTGCTTCGCCTGAAGGCGGGCGAGGATCCCGCAGCTCCGAGCGTCATCGTGATCAACGCCTCACTCGGCGACCGAAACAAGCCCTTCACAGGTCGTATGTCCGGCTGGGCTCGGGTTGTCGATCATCTGTCGCACACCTACGGACTGCTTTTCATCATCAGCGCCGGCAATCATCTAGACGACCTCGTCACGGCCGATATGAACACCATCGCCTTTGAAGCGCTCGATGCTGCGCAGAAGGCCCGCACGACGCTGCGCGCAAGCGCCGCGGCCATTGCGCACCGCCGCATCCTTGCGCCGTCGGAATCGATTAATGCTCTGACGGTTGGCGCTCTGCATAGCGACAGCTTTCCGCAAGGCGTGTTGCCAGCATCCACCTTCGACGTCTGGCTCGACACCGGGCTATGCACGATCTCCAGCGGTCTTGGCCCAGGAATGGGCAATGCCGTGAAGCCTGATGTGCTCGCTCCGGGGGGGCGTCACCATGTGAGGCTAATGCCGGCCGGCGCGGGACACGCGCTTCGTCCCATTGGGAAAAACTCCTCGCTGCTAGGCGGCATTGTTGTCGCCGCGCCGCCGGCGCCAACAGACGCTAATCCTGATCGGACCAATCGCACCGTTGGGACCAGCGTAGCCGCCGCGATCATGACCGGCGTCGCCGCGCGCGCGCATGAAGCTCTCGAGGCGTCCTATGACGACTTCGTGGGGCTTCCCGGCCCCCAACGGGCCGCGCTGCTGAAGGCCCTTCTTGTCCATTGCGCTCGCTGGACACCAGCACGCGACTTGATCGTCGAGATTCTTGGCCCGGCGGACAACAAGCTGCATGTTCGGCAGAAGGACAATGTGCGGCGCTATCTTGGGTACGGCGCCGTCGAGGCGGGCATGGTCTTGGACTGTGCGAACGATCGCGCAACTCTTTGGGCGGTCGGCCAACTGACCAAGGAACAATCCCATACCTTCGCTGTTCCCCTGCCCGCGATCATGTCCGGGAAGGCCCAGCTCCATGAGATTTCGGCGACCGTCGCCTGGTTCGCGCCGCCGCGAGTGGGCGCCGGCAACTACCGGGGCGTTCGGCTCAAGCTCGTCGAACCCAACGAGCCAGCGGTGAGCTTCGCCGTCAAAGCCGCTGGCCACCAGCCGGATAGCAACCAAGCTCACCGAGGCACCGTCATCCATCGCCGCTGGACTGGCGAGAAGGCGGCCGCTCTCGGTGCGGATGCAAGCTTCGACCTTATGGTTCAGCGCCAGCTAGACGAAATCGATGACCCTATCCCCTATGCGGTCGTGACGACGGTCACGATGCCAGGCATTGCGGAGGTCTATACGCAAGTCCGCGATCGGATCGCCGTGAAGCCGAAGGTGCAGGTACCGGTCTAGGTAGTCAGCACAGACGCGTTGTGCGCATCCGCACGGCCCTGTCGTTCTTCCCGGTGGTACGCCACAGCGCCCTTCAGGCCGAATCCGAGCTTGAGGCGGGCTGCGGGAACGCCAAGTTGAACGCATGGCCCAATCTAGCCCGTTCAACGCACTACCGACCGATCTCTATGACTATCTCATCGAGCCGTCACGCCGACCGGGGCGGCCGTCGATGCATGACCTCTCGACCTGGGCCGTCACCGACGATTGGCCGCAACACGTTCCGGTGAATCGCGCAGAGGTCGAGGTGTTCGAGGCCTGGTTTGGCGACATACTCGGCGAACTTTTCGGCCCGCCCTGATCCTGCCCGAGGCTTGCGATGACCACGCCCCTGCGCGCCGCGCTGTATCTGCGCGTCTCCACAACCCGCCAGGCTGAGCAGGATGTTTCCATCCCTGACCAGCGTCGGCAGGGAGAGGCCTACTGCCAGGCGCGCGGGTATGAGCTGGTCGAGATCTACGTTGAGGCGGGCGCCTCTGCGACCAACGACCGGCGCCCTGAGTTTCAGCGCATGATGGAGGCTGGGACAGGCAAGCCGTCCTCGTTCGATGTGGTGGTGGTTCACTCCTTCAGCCGGTTCTTCCGCGATCACTTCGAACTCGAGTTCTACGTCCGCCGGCTGGCCAAGAACGGCGTCAAGTTGGTCTCCATGACCCAGGAGCTGGGGGACGATCCGATGCACGTCATGATGCGGCAGATCATGGCGCTATTCGACGAGTACCAGTCGAAAGAGAACGGCAAGCACACGCTCAGGGCTCTGAAGGAAAATGCCCGCCAGGGGTTCTGGAACGGTTCCTATCCGCCGATCGGCTATCGGTCGGTCGCGGCCGAAACGCGCGGAACAAAGGTCAAGAAGAAGCTGGAGATCGATCCGCTGCACGCCGACACCGTCCGGCGGATTTTCAGTCTTGCACTGGAGGGGGATGGGACCACCGGCCCGATGGGCGTCAAGGCGATCGCCAGCTACCTGAACGGTCGATGCATCCTCACGCCCAACGGTGGGCGCTGGGGGACGGGCCAGGTCCATCGGCTGCTGACCCGATCCGCCTATGTGGGCCGTCACGAGTTTAATCGGCGTGGCAAGACCAAGACGCTCAAGCCGGATGACCAGGTCATCCCCGTCGCCGTTCCCCCGCTGATCGACCAGGAGATCTTCGACGCTGTGCAGGCGCATCTGAGGTCCCGCAACCCGACGGTCACGCCACCGCGCGTCGTCAGCGGTCCGACTCTGCTGACCGGCATTTGCTTCTGCGCCGACTGCGGCGGGGCGATGACCATCCGCACCGGCAAGAGCGGGCGCTATCGCTACTACACCTGTTCCATCAAAGCCCGGCAGGGCGAGACGGGGTGCAGCGGGCGCACCATCCCCATGTCCAAGCTCGATGACCTGGTCGTCCAGTATCTCGAAGCCAGGCTGTTGGACCCGGACCGTCTCGGGGAACTGCTCGCGACCATTCTCGACCATCGCAAGGAGCGCTCCCAGCGGCGCCGCGAACACGTCGGTGAGCTACGTCGCAGGGCGACCGAGGCCGATGCTCGCCTCCGGCGGCTCTACGACGCCATCGAGAACGGCGTCGCCGCCCTGGATGACCCGGCGCTGAAGGGACGGATTGCCGAACTGAGGGCGATCCGTGAGCAGGCCCAGTCCGACGCCGAACGGGCGGAGGCGACGCAGGACGCCACGATCACTCCGGCCAAACTGCAGGCCTTCGCCGCCGCAGCCCGGCGGCGCCTGCGCGGTCCCGACGGCGGCTATCGCCGGGATCATCTGCGCGCGCTGGCCCAGCGGGTCGAAGTTGCCGACGGCGAGGTTCGGATCATGGGGTCGAAAGCCAACCTGCTGCGGACGCTCGCCAAGCATGGCGAGCCATCGGCGGCCGGCGGCGTGCCCAGTTTTGGACTGGACTGGCGGCCCGGGAGGGACTCGAACCCCCGACCTTCGCTTTAGGAAAGCGCTGCTCTATCCTGCTGAGCTACCGGGCCGACCGGTGGGGGTGATAGCGCAAGGCTGTTCCGGTGGGAATGGCTGCGATAGAGGGGCGTATGGGGTTCTTGAAAGTGTTTCGCCTGCTCTATGTGCAGGTTCTCGTGGCGATCGCGCTCGGCATCGCGGTCGGCGCGATCTGGCCTGAGTTCGGCGTCTCGCTGAAACCCCTCGGCGACGGCTTCATCAAACTGATCAAGATGGCCGTGGCGCCGGTGATCTTCTGCACCATCGTCGCCGGCATCGCCCGGATGAGCGACATCAAGGCGTTCGGGCGGCTGGGCGCCAAGACCCTGATCTATTTCGAGGTCGTCTCGACCCTGGCGCTGGCGATCGGCCTGATCGTCGGCAACCTGGTCAAGCCGGGGCGGGGCTTCAACATCGATCCGGCCACCCTCGATCCCAGCATCGCCGCCGGCTATGTCGAGAAGGCCGAGCACGGCGACAGCCTGCCCGACTACATCCTCAGCCTGATCCCCGACGCCTTCTTCGGCGCCTTCGCCGAGGGCGCGCTGCTGCAGGTGCTGGTCATCGCGATCATCACCGGCTTCGCCTGCTCGCGGCTGGGGGCGTTCGGCGACAAGGTCGCCGGCGTGCTGGAGGACATCTCCAAGGTGTTCTTCTCGATCATCCAGGTGATCGTGAAGCTGGCCCCGATCGGCGCCTTCGGCGCCATGGGCTTCACCATCGGCAAGTACGGCCTGGCCGCGCTGCTCAAGCTCGGCGCGCTGGTGGCGACCTTCTACGCCACCTCGCTGCTGTTCGTGCTGGTGGTGCTGGGCCTGATCGCGCTGGCGGCCGGCTTCTCGATCTTCAAGTTCCTTCGCTACATCCGCGAGGAGCTGCTGATCGTGCTGGGCACCTCGTCGTCGGAATCGGTGCTGCCGCAGATGATGGACAAGCTGCAGCGGCTGGGCGCGGGCAAGACGACGACCGGCCTGGTCATCCCGACCGGCTATTCGTTCAACCTCGACGGCACCAACATCTACATGACCCTGGCCACCCTGTTCCTGGCCCAGGCGACCAACATCGACCTGACCCTGACCCAGGAGCTGACGCTGCTGGGGGTGGCGATGCTGACGTCGAAGGGGGCCAGCGGCGTGACCGGCGCGGGCTTCATCACGCTCGCGGCCACCCTCGCGGTGGCGCCGCAGATCCCTATCGCCTCGCTGGCCATCCTGGTCGGGGTCGACCGCTTTATGAGCGAGTGCCGGGCGCTGACCAACCTGGTCGGCAATGGCGTGGCGACCCTGGTCATCGCCCGCTGGGAGGGCGACCTCGACCGCGAGACCCTGGCCCGCGAGCTGGACCGCGGTCCCAACCACGCGACGCCCCTGGCGACACCGGCTCACGCCGACGCCGACTGACGCGGCGAATTTAGGGCAATATCAACCCGAGATTGACTTGCTGCGCCGATGGGGCAGGATTCAATCCAAGGCTAGTCGTTATGCGTCGGGAGAGCACGCCATGTTGGAGGCGGACGCTCAGAGGGAGATGTCGGAGAGCGATCCGAAGGATCCGGTCTTCGCCCTCGTCGAGGTGATCGAGGCCCTGTCCGGCGCGCGCAGCATCGAGCAGATCGCCGAGATCGTCCGGACCCGTGCGCGCGGGCTGTCGGGCGCCGACGGCGTCACCTTCGTGCTGCGCGAGGGCGAGGAGTGCGTCTATCTCGACGAGGACGCGATCGCCCCGCTCTGGAAGGGCCTGCGCTTTCCAATGAGCGCCTGCATCTCCGGCTGGGCGATGCTGAACGGCCGCACGGCGGTGATCCCCGACATCTATGCCGACCCGCGGATCCCGCACGACGCCTATCGTCCGACCTTCGTGCGCAGCCTGGTGATGACGCCGGTGCGCCCGGCCGAGGCCATCGCGGCCATCGGCGCCTATTGGAGCCAGCCGCGCGAGCCGACCGCTGACGAGGTGACGCTGCTGCAGGTCATAGCCCGCGCCACGGCCACGGCCCTGGCCAATGTCCAGGCCTACGCCTCGCTGCACGAGACCCTCGAGCGGCGCGATCTGCTGGCCCGCGAGCTGGACCATCGCTGCAAGAACACCCTGGCCGCGGTGCGGTCGATCGCCGACCAGACCTTGCGGCGCTCGGCCTCGCCGGCGCACTTCGTCGAGGCCTTCAACGGCAGGCTCGGGGCGCTGTCGCGGGCGCACGAGCTGCTGACCCGCGGCGACTGGGGACCGGCGCGCCTGGCCGACGTGGTCGGTCAGGCGCTGACGCCGTTCTGCGGTGTCGGCGGCCTACGGCTGGCGGTGTCGGGGCCGCAGGTGGGACTGGCCCCGGAAACCGCGGTCGCGATGCATATGACTGTGCACGAGCTGGCGGTGAACGCCACCAAATACGGCGCGCTCAGCGTCGAGGGCGGACGGCTCGACGTGAACTGGGAGGTGGACCGGCGCGAGGCGCCGGGGGCGCTGGAGTTCCGCTGGATCGAGCGCGGCGGGCCGAAGGTCGATGCGCCGGCCGCGCGGGGCTTCGGCTCGCGGCTGATCGAGCAGGGCATGGCCCAGGAACTGGGCGGCGAGGCGCAGATCCTATTCGATCCGGAAGGCGTGCAATTCCGCCTGCGCGCGCCGCTCTCGCCGCGGGTGGCGCTGGCATGAGCCCGCGCGTGGTGCTGGTCGAGGACGAGCCTCTGGTCTCGATGATGATGGAGGACCTGCTGACCGACCTCGGCTGCGAGGTGGCGGTGTTCGGCGCGCTGGCGCCCGCCCTGGCCTGGCTGTCGCGCCAGGACGAGGCGCCCGACGGAGCGGTGCTGGACGTGAACCTCGGCGGCGGCGAGACGGTGTTTCCCCTGGCCGAGGCCCTGCGCGCGCGAGGGGTGCCGTTCGTCTTCGCGACCGGCTATGGAATCCTGCCGAGCGACGGGTATCCGGACACTCCGCTGATCCGCAAGCCGGTCGATCAGGACCAGCTCTTGCCGGTGGTGCGGGCGTTCGCGGCCCTGGCCTGAGTATAGATGTAGCGTAGCAAGGGACCCCGAGCGGGCCCGACGGGAACCTGGATGCAGCACCGCGCCCCATCCCGTGTCGTCTCCGCCGCACCGTCGCGGAGGTTGCTGCTCGCCGGCCTGGGCGGGCTGCTGGCGACGCCGGTCGCCGCCCGCGCGATCCCGTCCGCCGCCGAACAGGTCTGGCTGGCCTATGAGGCGCGGCTGCGGGCCCGCGTCGCCGACGCCGGCGGCGGCGCGTTCCAGGCCGCCAGCGAGCGTGAGCTGCTGTCCCTGACCAATGCGGCCCGTTCGGCCGTCGGCGCGCCGGTCCTGACCTGGAACGGCGAGCTGGCCCGCGTCGCCCGCAGCCACGCCGCCGACCTCGCCGCCCGCGGCTATGTCGAGCACCTGTCGCCCGAGGGGTTCGACCCGAGCCACCGGGTCGGGCTGCTGGCGCGGCGGATGATCGGCTCGGCCAGCGAGAACATCGCCTATCGGCGCGCCGAGCAGGTCGCCGACGCCGGCGAGCTGATGGGCATCTGGCGACGGAGTTCCTCGCACTGGTCGAACCTGTTGCGTCCGCGCTACGCCCAGGCCGGGTTCGGCGTGGTCGTCCGCGGGCAGAAGACCTATGCGGTGGGGCTCTATGCCCGGCCGGATGGAGCGCTGGGCGCGCCGCTGCCGTTCAGGCTGGCGCAGGAGGGGGACCTCGTCAGCGCCGTGCGCGAGGCCTCGCCGGCGTTCGACGGCTTTGCACTCGCCGATCCCCTGAACCCCAGCGCCTGGGCGCGGGTCGACGGGGAGGACGGCGGGCCGCTGCCGCCCGGAATCTACCAGCTGCGGCCGCGCCGACGGGTGAGCCGGGTGCGCTACGAAGTCCTTTGGGGCCCGATCTTCGCCCGGGTCTAGCCGAGCAGTGCGATCAGCTCGCTACGGATGCGCGGCCAGGCCGCGGATGTCGGGTCGATGAGCTCGAAGTGTCCCGCGTCAGCGAAGTCGATCGCCTGGACGGTGTCGCCCGCGGCCTCGGCGACGGCGGCGTAGGCTGCGCCGAAGGCGCTGGGGACGATGTGGTCGAGGCTTCCGGAGATCACCGTCTGCGGGGCGCCCAGCGGCAGCAGGCGGGGCGGGGAGGTGTCGCCGTAGACGTCGGCGGCGTCCCGGCTCGCCAGGCCCACCAAGGCGTCGATGACGCCCGGCCCGCCGCACTCGTCGGGGCCGTGGTCGTGATAGGCGGCCAGGTCGATGATCCCGGCCAGCGGCGCGGCGCCGCGCGCCGGCAGGGGGGCTTCGACATGAAGCGGGCTGGCCCGGTTCAGCCGCGAGCGGCCCAGCGCCCAGACCGCCAGGTGCCCGCCGGCCGAGTGGCCGCTTAGGACCACGCGCGAAAGATCCAGGCTATGGGCCGGCGCTAGCAGGCGCAGGTGATCGATCGCCGCGCCGACGTCGAGGAAGGTGCCCGGATAGCCGCCGCCCTCGTGGCCGATGCGGCGGTACTCGATGTTCCAGACCGCCAGGCCGTTGCCGCGCAGGTCGGCGCAGGCATAGTCCATCAGCTCCAGCCCGGGCAGGTCGGCCCGCCAGCAGCCGCCGTGGATCATCACCATCACCTGGTGCGGGCCCTGGCCCGGCGGCAGCCACAGCTCGCCGAACTGCAGCGGATCATCGCCATAGGCGATGCGCAGGTCGGCGCTCGAGCGCGGGCGCGACAGCAGGTCCATGAAGGTGATCGGGGCGGTCGGCATGGGGGCCTCGGAATCGAAAACGCCCGACCTTTCGGCCGGGCGTCCCGAACTTGCAATGGGCTGGAGGCCTTACGCCGCCACCGCCTTCACCAGGCTCTTGTTGAGGATGGTGATGGCTTCCTCGCGGTCGATGCGCTCGATGGCGGCGACTTCGCGGGCCATGCGGTCGAGCGCCGATTCATAGAGCTGGCGCTCCGAATAGGACTGCTCGGGCTGGTTTTCGGCGCGGTGCAGGTCGCGGACCACTTCGGCGATCGAGATCAGGTCGCCGGAATTGATCTTGGCTTCGTATTCCTGGGCGCGGCGCGACCACATGGTGCGCTTCACGCGGGCGCGGCCCTTGAGGGTGGTGAGCGCCTGGCTGACGACGTTGCCCTCGGCCAGCGAGCGCAGGCCGGCGCCGCGCGCCTTGGCGGTCGGCACGCGGAGGGTCATCTTCTCGTGGTCGAAGGTGATGACGTAAACTTCGAGAGAATAGCCGGCGACTTCCTGGGTTTCGATCCCCTGTACCTGGCCCACGCCATGAGCCGGATAGACGACGTGATCGCCGACGGAGAATTCCAGACCGCTCTTGCTCATTCGCTCAAGTCCTTTCGACTCGTCCGCACCCGTTAAGAGGCGTTAACCTGTACCGACAAGGCCAAAGGACACCCGCCGCAAAAACTGCGCGGTGTCTTACCCCTGTAGGAACGGAATAGACCTCTAGGACACCCTTCGCCTTTGCGGCGTAACACTGGCCGGGGACGGCTCTTCTGCAGAAAAAGATGCGGCGCGCTTGATCGCAACCGTCACATCAGCGCGGAAGGTAGCATAAAAATCAGCCGAAAGAAAGGCTTGCCCCCTGGGCGGCCCTTAGGAACCGCGGCCCGGCTTCTCGCTGAAGTACTTCTCGAACTTGCCGGTCTCGCGTTCGAACTCCTCGCGGTCGGCGGGGGGCTCGCCCTTCACCGTGATGTTCGGCCAGACCTTGGCGTAGTCGGTGTTGATCTTCAGCCACTTGGAATCCGGGTCGTCCTCGGTGTCCGGCTTGATGGCGTCCACCGGGCATTCCGGTTCGCAGACGCCGCAGTCGATGCACTCGTCCGGATTGATGACCAGGAAGTTCTCGCCCTCGTAGAAGCAGTCGACCGGACACACCTCGACGCAGTCCATGAACTTACATTTGATGCAAGGATCCATGACGATGTAGGTCATCGCGAGGTACAACTCCGGCCGCTCTCATCGGGCGGCGGTTTTTCCGGCCCCGGGCGCCCAAAGTCAATGGCCGGGGCCCGCAACTTATCTGGAAGGGGTGTTAGCCCCGCCCGACGGCTTCAAGCTGATCACCGTCTCCGTCGCCGCCTCGACCGCCGCGCGCGAGTAGCTGAGCGGCACGTATTCTCCCTTCGCCCAGATCGGGAACAGGTCGCGGAAGTGCGGGCTGGCCGGGTCGCCGGACTGTCCGGGCGTGTTGATCGCCTTGCTGTTGTCCCAGGCTCCGACGTCCAACACCATGCGGAACGAGGCGCCGGCGACCACGCGATAGTCGTTCGGACGCCAGGTCGCGGCGAGCGGCGAGAGCGCCGTGCCGGCCATCGGCGCGGTTCCGCTGGACCAGGCCTCGCGCTCGGCGGCGGGGGCCTTGGGGCTCAGGGCGTGGTCGAACCGCGCCTGGTGCAGCTTGCCCCAGGCCCAGGCCTTGGGATCGGGGCCGAGCTGGCCGGCGATCTCGTCATAGGCGGCAAGCAGGCTCTCGCCGAGGATCGCGTCGCGGACCCCGGCCGGATCGGCGCCCAAGCTGGCGTCCGGCGCTTCGAGCAGCGCCATCACCGCGGCGATGTCGCCGTTGCCCATCGCCGCGCGGGCGGCCTGCGGCACGGCGCGGGCCACCGTCGCCTTGCCCAGGTGCTTGGTGATCCAGACCTCGTAGAGCGCCGCGCCGGCGCTGTCGGCGGCGGTCTTCTGGTCCCAGCTAGCCAGCAGGGCGATGGCGGCGGCAAGTTTGGCGTCGCCCGTCTTCACGCCGGCCAGCAGGGCGTTCATCCGCCGCGCGGTGACGTCGGTCGGGTCCGTCTGCAGGGCCATGGCGTCGGCCAGGGTCAGCTTGTCCTTGGCGGCCAGCACCTCCTCGATCCGCTGCATGCGCGCCGCGTTCGACCACTCGAACCCGACCTTGCGGTCGGCGTAGGGGTAGTCGGTCGGCAGGTTGAGTTGGTTGGCCGAGGCGAACCAGCCGGAGGCCGGGTTGTGGGTGCTGGGCAGCTCGTCGAGCTTCAGGAAGCCGGTCCACTCGTAGCGGCCGTCGCCTGGGATCGGGGTCAGGCCGTCCCAGTTCGGGCGTTTCGGAACCTTGCCGGCGGCGACCCAGCCGATGTCGCCCTTGGTGTCGGCGAAGACCTGGTTCTCGGACGGCGCGCCCCAATCCGACAGCGCGTCCTTGAAGCTGGGCCAGTCCTTGGCGGTCATGTAACCCATGGAGCCGAAGTAGGCGGAGGTTCCCGGCTCGGCCCAGACGCTGCGCACTGCGAAGGCGCGGGACTTGGCGGCGTCGGCGTAGACGACAGGCCCGTGGCGGGTGAAGTGCAGCTCGACCTTGCGCGGCGCCTGCCCCTTGACCTCGATGGTCTCGGAGACCGTGGTCATGTCGGCCCAGCCGTCGGCGTAGCGGTACTTGAGCGGCGCGTCGGCCTTCGTCTCGTAGACGTAGAGATCCTCCTGGTCGGCCGGGAAGATGGTCAGGCCGAAGGCGACCGTGCCGTTGTGGCCGATGGAGACGCCGGGCAGGGCCGGCTCGCCGGCTCCGATCACCGAGAAGCCGGGAGCCTCCATGTGCACGATGTAGCGCAGCGAAGGGGTGCTGTGCTCGCGGTGCGGGTCGTTGGCCAGGATCGGGCGGCCGCTGGCGGTGCGGGCGCCGGCGACGGTCCAGTTGTTCGAACCGATCGCCTCGGGCGGGATCTCCAGCATGGCGAGTTTGGCCTGCGATCCGGAGAAGCGCACGCCGCGGGTGGCCAGCTCATAGTCGCCCAGCACCGCCTCGGTGACGTCGCAGGGATCGAGACCGGCGGGGACCTTGGTCTCCCACTTCGGTTCGATGTGCTTGTAGAGCCGGGCGGCCTCGATGCCCGCGGCGCAGGCGATGCGGGCGCGGCCGACCTCGTTCGGGACGTTGCGGGTGAGGCCGTGGCTGCGGATGCGTACCACGTCGTCGGCGCTCCAGCGGTCGGGCTTGGTTCCCGCGACCTGGAACTCATTCGGCAGCGGCCGCTTGCCGGCGGCGATCTCGTCGATAAAGGCGTTGAGGCCGGCGACGAAGGCCTCGGTGTTGTCCTTGGCGCCTGCGCCATAGGCGTTCCACTCGCGGGTCATGTCGCCGCGATAGAGGAAGAGGCGGGTCGCGCGGTCCTGGGCGACGTAGTCGGGGCCGAAGTCCTTGGCCAGCAGGCCGAGGCCCCGCTTGCGCCAGAGGTCGACCTGCCAGAGGCGGTCGCGGGCGACGTTGTAGCCCTGCAGGAAGAAGGCGTCGCGGGTGTCGGCCGCATAGATGTGGGCGATGCCCCAACGGTCGATGCGGATCTCGGCCGGCTGGGCCAGCCCGGCGACGCTCAGCGTCTCCTGCTTGGGCGCGGCGTGGGCGGCGGTGGAGCTGAACAGGGCGGCGAGCAGGGCGGCGGACACAAGGCGTTGCATACGGCTACGCTAGGCTGCGCGCTCGCCTGGGGCAATTGCGGCCTACCGGGGCAGGACGATGCTTTTCAGGTCGGAGGCAGGGGGCGGCCCGAAGCGGTTGTCTCCGGTGTCCCCGCGGCGGAGGCCCATCCAGACATAGACGGCCAGAAGGCCGGCGATGGCGACGACCGTAGCAATGGAAGACCAGCTTTCCGCCCTGGCGAACTGTTCCGCCTCGGGCAGTTGGCCCCGCAGTCCGAGCTCGAACGCGGCGATCGGCACGAGCAGCGGCACGATGAACAGCGCGGCCACCCACCACCCGCTGCGGCCGTAGTCATGCAGACGACGAATCTGTACGGCTGCAAAGACGACCGCCAAGCCGGAATTCGACGGTTCGCCTGGTAAGAAACTCATGATCAGGCCCAGAGCGCACACGACGCCGAACCATATCCAGTACTCTTTGCGGCCGGCGCGGCCCTTCAGATAGCGAATGGGGTTGAACCCCCGGCGCTCCGCCGTTCCGACCGCCGTGTTCGCCTGCTCGTCGCTCATCGCCTGATCCATTGCGCTTGGCGGCGACTATGGCGGCGTAAGCTTGGCTTTGAAAGCAGCTCCCTTTCGGGTCACCCCTTTGAGGCGGTGATCAGCGCCTGGCGTTCCTCGACGGTGAGCGGCCGCCACTTGCCTTCGGGCAGGTCGCCCAGCTTCAGCGGCCCGACGCGCACGCGCATGAGGTCGACGACGCGCAGTTCGACCAGCTCGGCCATGCGGCGGATCTGGCGGTTGCGGCCCTCCTTGAGCACGATGTTCAGCTTCTGCTCGGTCAGCTGGGTGACCTTGGCCGGGCGCAGCTTGCGGCCGTCTAGCTCCAGGCCATGGCGCAGCAGGGCGATCTTCTGCGGCGTGATCACCCCGGTGAGGAGCACGTTGTACTCCTTGTCCATCTCGCTCTCGGGCCCGATCAGGGCCTTGGCCAGCACGCCGTCCTCGGACAGCACCAGCAGGCCGCGCGACTCCCGGTCCAGGCGGCCGAGCGGGGCCAGATTGTTGGCGGCGGTCGGAATGGTGGCCGGGGCGTCCCCCCACAGCGCCTGACGAGTCAGCAGGGTGACGGCCTCGACCTGGTCGTCCTGCGGCAGCGACGAGACGATGCCGATCGGCTTGTGCAGCACAATCGACAGGCTGGAGCTCAGCTGTTCCTGGGCGCTGTCGTTCAGCACCAGGGTCTGGCCTTGCAGGATCTTGCGGCCGGCGTCGTCCACGCGCTCGCCGTCGATGAACACCAGGCCCTGGGCGATCAGGCCCTCGGCTTCGCGGCGCGAGCAGACGCCGCTCTGCGCCAGCCACTTGTTGACGCGTTGGGGTTCAGGGTCGTCGTAGCGCCGGGTCCAAGCCATGGCCCCTCTCTAGGGCGGCCGTCAGTCGGCGTCCATCGGGGCGTAGAGCGTGCGGGCCTCCTCGGCCGGGCCGCGGCGTTCGCCCAGGGCGGCGACCTCGACGGCGATCAGCCGCCCGCCGAGGGCGAAGACCAGCCGATCGCCGATCTTCACCGGCCGGGCGCACTTGTCGATGCGGGTCTGCGTCCCGCCGCGGGTCAGGCGCACCTTGCCGTCGTCCAGGAATTTGGCGGCCAGCGAGCGCGTCTTGAAGAACCGGGCGCGCCACAGCCACACGTCCGCCCGGCAGGCGTCGTCGCTCACGAGCCCTGGCCCCGCGCGGCCTTCGGCTTGCGCCGTCGGCGGGGACGGCGGGCGGGCGGCGGCGCTTCCTTCAGCGCGGCCAGGGCGGCG
>NZ_JAPMTQ010000018.1:0-65362 GCF_026411515.1 Phenylobacterium sp. 58.2.17
ACCCAGATCATGAGGCTAGTCTCGTGGGCTCGGTTTTGTTTATAAGAGACAGAGCGCGGCCTGCGGAACCAGCGTCTGGCGCAGGCTGGCGGCGAGCACGCCGCCAGCGACGGCCAGGGCGTCGCCGACGAATTGGGACAGCACCAGCATCGCCAGGCCGGTGGTGGACGACGCCGGCGCGAACGGCGTGATCAGCACCGCCAGCCCCGCGCCGGTCATGGCGGCCAGGATCGCCGGCCCGTGCCCCAGGCGGCGTGCGAGCAGCGGCGCAAGACCTGCGCCGACCAACGCGCCCGCGCCGCCCGCCGCGATCGCCAGGCCCAGCATCGAAGGGGAAAGGCCGAGCGTGCGCACGGCGAACAGGACGTAAAGGGCGCTGAACACCCCGCCGAACAGGCCCTGGGCCGACTCCATGGCCAGGAGCGGGCGCACATGGCGCTCGGACCAGGCCGTGCGGAACCCTGATGTCAGTTCCTTCGGCCAATATTCGGCGGGCGCTGGGCGGGGGTGCTCCTCCGGCGTGCCGATCACGGCCAGGAAGGCCGCCGAAACAGCGTAGGTCGCGGCGTTGGCGGCGACGGCGAGCGGTGCGCTCAGCCACTGGAACAGCAGGCCGGCGAGAGCCGGGCCGCCGACCTCGGCCGTGGCATCGGTCGAGGCGAGCTGGGCGTTGCGCTCGAGCAGACGCTCCCGGCCGACCAGGGTCGGCAGGTAGGCGTGGCTGGCCATCTCGAAGATCGCGCTGGCGCCGGCGATCAGGGCGGCGACGATGAAGACCTGCGGTAGATCGAGGCGGCCCATCAGAGCGGCGATCGGAATGGAGGCGAGCAGCCCGGCGCGTATCAGGTCCATCCAGATCAGCACCGGCCGCCGGCGGGCGCGGTCGACGAACGGCCCGGCGGCGAGCGCGGCGACCAGAGCCGCGCCGCTGGCCGCGGCGGCCAGCAGGCCCAGGGTGGCGGCCTGCGCGCCCAGAGCGATCACCGCCATGATCGGCAGGCCCTCGCGGGTGATGCGGGCCCCGAAGGCTGAAACCGCCTGCGCCGCCCAGAGCCTGCGGAAGTCGCTGGTCACGCGATCTCCGTCACGAAGGCCGAAATCGCCCGATCGCCCTGGAGCCTGCGGAGCGGGACGCCGGGAGCCAGGTCAGCCAGGCGGCGCTCCATGTCCGGCCGGGCGTGGGCCTCATAGGTCCAGATGTCGGCCAGCATCTCGCGGCTGGGCGTGTCGCGACAGCCGGCGGGCAGATCGGCGCGTCCGCCGGCGCGCGGGTCCAGGCAGCGGCCGAGCGCGCGTGACAAGGCCAGCCAGCGGGGCTGCTGCAGCCAGACGACGAGTTCGGCGCGGGGCAGGGTGAGGTCGCCGACCAGCGCCAGGAACGCCCCATCGACGATCCAGGCCTCGCCGGCCAGCGCGTCGCGAACGCGCCGGCGGAAGACCTCGGCGTCGCCATGCGCCCAGTCAGGGCCGTAATAGAGCGGGTCGAGGTGGACGACGGGGAGCCCGAGCCGGGCACCGAGCGCGCGGGCCAGCCGCGACTTGCCGCTGCCGGAATTGCCAAGGATCACCACGCGGCGCATGACGGCCTCCTTGGACCCTGGCTATAGGACGTCAAGTTTCCGGAGAACCCCATGACCGACGCCGCCAAGCCGCTAGTCCTGATTTCGCACCAGATGCTGTCGCCCGTGCAACAGGCGCTGGAGGCGGCTGGCTACGAGGTGGCCCGGCGCTGGGAGCTGGCCCCCGGGCAGGCCGAACGGGTGCGGGCGATCGTGCATGCCGGTGAGATTCCGCTGAGCCACGACTTTCTGGAAAGCCTGCCGCAACTTGGTCTCATCGCCAATGTCAGCGTCGGCTATGACGGCGTCGATGTCCCGTGGTGCCGCGCCCGCGGGATCGAGGTGACCCACGCCAAGGGGCTCAACGCCGACGACGTGGCCGATCATGCGATCGGCCTGCTGATCGCCGGTTGGCGCAACATCGTGGCCGGCGACGCGGTGGTGCGGGCCGGCGGCTGGCGCGACGACCCTCGGGTCGGCAATCGACCCGGCCTGCGCGGGCGCAAGCTTGGGGTCATGGGGCTTGGCGCGATCGGTGAGGCGGTGGCCGTTCGCGGCGCGGCCATGGGCATGGAGATCCTGTGGTGGGGCCCGCGCGAGAAGCCGGAGGCCGCGTGGCCTCGGGCCGATAGCCTCGTGGCGCTGGCGCAGGCGAGCGACATCCTGGTCGTCGCCTGCCGCGCTGACGAGTCCAACCGCAAGGCCGTGAACCGCGAGGTTCTCGACGCGCTCGGCGGGCGCGGCATGCTGGTCAATGTCGCCCGTGGCTCGATCGTCGACGAGGACGCCCTGATCGCGGCGCTGAAGGAGGGGCGGCTGGGCCGTGCGGCGCTGGATGTGTTCGAGGCCGAGCCGACGCCCGCCGCGCGCTGGGCAGATGTCCCGAACACCGTGCTGACGCCCCACAGTGCTGGCGGGACGGTGGATTCCATTCCGCGTATGGTCGGACAAGCGCTCGAAAATGTTCGTCGCTTCGCTGCCGGAGAGCCGGTGATGAGCGCGGTCTAACCGCGCTCCGCCAGCGCATGCTATAAGCGGCTCCTCAAGCGGGTTTGCGCATCGTCCTCGGCTTGACATAAAGACATAAAGATATCTTTATGTGCCCATGACGCTCTCCACGAGTCAGGCGGTGGAAATCTTGCGCGCGGCGGGCGAGCCGACGCGCTTGCGGATTCTTGCGCTGCTGTCGACCGAGGAATTGGCGGTCCTGGAGCTTTGCCGAGTGTTGGACCAGAGCCAGCCGCGGGTCTCGCGTCACCTGAAGCTCCTGGCCGAGGCGGGCCTCGTCGAGCGGTTTCCCGATGGCGCCTGGGTTTTCTACCGACTGGTCACCTCTGGGGATGCACGTCACCTGGCCGACCAGGCGCTGGGCCTCATCGACCCGACCGACGAGGTCGTGGTTCGTGACGCCGAGCGGCTCCAGGCCGTGCGTGGCGAACGCTCAGCCGAAGCGGGTGAATACTTCGCGCGCAATGCTGCGCGTTGGGACGAGATCCGCTCGCTCTACGTTTCCGAAAGCGCTGTCGAGGCGGCGATTATCGACGCGGTCGGACCCGGCCCGTTCAAGCGCCTGGTCGATCTCGGTTCAGGCACAGGCCGGATGCTCACCTTGCTCGGGCCGCACGCCGAGGCGGCGATCGGGCTCGATCTCTCCCAGCAGATGCTCAACATTGCGCGCAACCATGTCGCTGAGGCGGGGCTGGAAGGCTTCGAGCTGCGTCATGGCGACATCTTCGGCACCCGGCTGCCCGGCCAGAGCGCCGATCTGGTCGTCGTCCATCAGGTGCTGCACTACTTGGCCGATCCCGCCTCCGCCGTGCGCGAGGCCGCGCGTCTGGTCGCCGAGGGCGGCCGACTGCTGATCATCGATTTCGCCCCTCACCACCTCGAGTTCCTGCGCGAGCAGCACCAGCATCGGCGTCTCGGGTTCGCAGAGCCGGAAATGGCCCGCTGGCTGGAGGACGCGGGGCTCTCTGACGTCCGTGTGACCGCGCTGCCGCCCGCCCGGGCCGAGGGGCTCACCGTGAAAATCTGGGTCGCTGAGCGCGCCCGCTTGCCGCAAAGGAGCGCCGCATGAGCCCTCATGAAACCGCGCTCGGACCCGTCGCCCGCGCCGCCGCTGGAAATGCGCGTCGCCCGTCCGTGTCGTTCGAGTTTTCGCCCCCCAAAACGCCCGAGGCTGAAGTGAGCCTGTGGGAGGCGATCCGCCGGCTCGAGCCGCTGAACCCGTCCTTCGTTTCGGTGACCTACGGCGCCGGCGGCTCCACCCGCGACCGCACGCACCGCACGGTCGTCAGGATGCTGAAGGAGACGACCCTTAAACCTGCCGCTCACCTGACCTGTGTTGAAGCCTCGCGCGCCGAGGTCGATGAGGTCGTGCAGGCCTATTGGGACGCCGGCATCCGCCACATCGTCGCCCTGCGCGGCGACCCGCCGGGCAACATCGGCGGGGTCTACGTGCCCCGTGCCGACGGCTACCTGAACGCCACCGAGCTGACCGCCGGCATCAAGGCGGTGGCTCCGTTCGAGGTCAGCGTCAGCCTCTATCCGCAGATCCACCCGGAGAGCCCGTCGATCGACCACGACATCGACGTGCTGAAGGCCAAGATCGACGCGGGCGCGACGCGCGCGATCACTCAGTTCTTCTACGATATCGACGCCTACCTGTTCTTCATGGACAAGCTGCGCAAAGCGGGCGTCGACATTCCAGTGTCGCCGGGGATCATGCCGGTCTCGAACTACAAGGGCCTGAAGAAGATGGCCGGGCCGGTCGGCATCCCGCTGCCGGCGTGGCTGGGCAACCTGTTCGAAGGCCTCGACAGGGACCCGGAGACCCGCAAGCTGATCGCCGCCTCGGTGGCCTCGGAAATGTGCGTGCGACTGGCCGAGGAAGGCTATTCCGACTTCCACTTCTACACGCTGAACCGCGCCGACCTAGTCTATGCGATCTGCCGGGTGCTGGGCGTGCGCGAGGCGCCGACCGAGCCGGCGGAGGCGGCGGCGTGAGGGCGATCGCGCTAGGCCTGGGCGTCAGCCTGCTGGGCGGGGCGGGGCTTGCGCAGAGCCCGGCCAACTGGACCGCGCCCTCCGAGCCGTTCTGGATCGCCGATGACCTCTACTATGTCGGCACGGCGGGCCTCGGCGCCTACCTGCTGACCTCCCCCGCGGGCCACGTGCTGATCGACGGGGCGATGCCGACCAGCGCCAAGATGATCGAGGCCAACATCGTCAAGCTCGGCTTCAAGCCGGCCGACGTGAAGGTGCTGCTGAACACCCACGCCCACTTCGATCATGCCGGCGGCCTGGCCGAGCTGAAGAAGGACACCGGCGCCAAGCTCTACGCCGCGGCCGGCGACCGCCACGCGCTGGAGACTGGGACCTATGTCGGCTCCGAAGACGTCAAGGCGTTCGACTTCGCCCCGGTGAAGGTCGATCATGTGCTGAAAGACGGCGAGCAGGTCCGGTTGGGTAGCATCGTGCTGACCGCGCATCTGACGCCGGGCCATTCGGGCGGCTGCACCACCTGGACCTTCCCGGTGAGGATCGACGGCGTCGAGCGCCAAGCCTTGCTCTACTGCTCCACCTCGGTGGCGGCCAACCGGCTGGTGTCGAAGACCAAGGGCCCGCAGTACCCGGGCATTGTCGCCGACTACGAGGCCACCTTCGCCAAGCTGAAAACCATGCAGGCCGACGTCTTCCTGGCCCCGCACGCCGAGCAGTTCGGCCTGGGCGCCAAGCGCGCCAAGCTGGCGGCCGCAGGGCCGAACCCGTTCGTCGACCCCGGCGAACTGCAGCGCACCGTCGCGGCGTCCGAAGCGGCGTTCCGCGCAGATCTCGCCAAGCAGCAGGAGGCTGCCCGATGACCGCACGTCAGGACCGTATCGCCGCGCTCAAGCAGATCGCCAAGGAGCGCATCCTCATCCTCGACGGCTCGTGGGGGGTGATGATCCAGAAGCGCGGCCTGGCCGAGGCCGACTATCGCGGCGAGCGCTTCGCCGATCACGCCCTGGAGCTCAAGGGCAACAACGACCTCTTGTGCATCACCCGGCCCGACATCATCGGCGACCTGCACGACCAGTATTACGCCGCCGGGGCCGACATTTCCGAGACCAACACCTTCTCCGCGACGGTCATCGGCCAGGCCGAGTACGACTGCGGCGAGGCGGTCTATGACATCAACTTCCAGGGCGCGAAGATCGCCCGCGAGCGCGCCGACGCCTGGACCGCCAAGGAGCCGCACAAGCCGCGCTTCGTGGCCGGCTCGGTCGGCCCGCTGCCGAAGATGCTGTCGATGTCGTCGGACGTGAACGATCCGGGCGCGCGCCTCGTGACCTTCGAGGAGGTCTACCAGGGCTATCGCCAGCAGATGATCGCGCTGCACGACGGCGGCGTGGACATGTACCTGATCGAGACAATCACCGACACGCTCAACTGCAAGGCCGCGATCAAGGCGATCCTGGACCTCGAGGACGAGGGCTATGAGCCGCTGCCGATCTGGATCTCGGGTACGATCACCGACCGCTCGGGCCGGACGCTTTCGGGCCAGACCGTTGAGGCGTTCTGGAATTCGGTGAAGCACGCCAAGCCGTTCGCCATCGGTCTGAACTGCGCGCTGGGCGCGGACCTGATGCGGCCGCACATCGCCGAACTGGCGCGGGTCGCCGACACCCTGGTCTCGGCCTATCCGAACGCGGGGCTGCCCAACGCCATGGGCGAGTATGACGAGCAGCCGCACCAGACCGGCCACCAGCTGCACGAGTGGGCCGAGCAGGGGCTGGTCAACATCCTCGGCGGATGCTGCGGCACCACCCCCGACCACATTCGCCACGTCGCCGAAGCCGTCGCCGGCGTCACCCCGCGCCAGCCGCCCGAGCGGCCCAAGGCGATGAGGCTGGCCGGCCTGGAGCCGTTCGAGCTGGTTTGATCTCTTCCGCTCGTCTCCGCGAAGGCGGGGAGCCAAGCGGCCTTCGACTACCCACTGGCTTCGGCCGAATTCTACTTCAGCTTGGGTCCCCGCCTTCGCGGGGATGAGCGGTTTGATTGCGATGCGCCCCACCTTCATCAACGTCGGCGAACGGACCAACGTCACCGGTTCGGCCAAGTTCAAGAAGCTGATCGTCGAGGGCGACTACGCCGCGGCGCTGTCGGTCGCGCGCCAGCAGGTCGAGGCGGGCGCGCAAGTCATTGATATCAATATGGATGAGGGTCTGCTCGACTCGGTCCAGGCTATGCGGACCTTCCTCAACCTATTGGCGGCGGAGCCCGACATTGCACGCGTGCCGATCATGGTCGATAGCTCCAAGTGGGAGGTCATCGAGGCCGGCCTGCGCTGCGCCCAGGGCAAGTGCATCGTCAACTCGATCTCGCTCAAGGAAGGCGAGGCCAAGTTCATCGAGCAGGCCGTCGCCTGCCTGCGCTACGGCGCGGCCGTGGTGGTCATGGCCTTCGACGAGGTCGGCCAGGCCGACACCGCCCAGCGCAAGTACGAGATCTGCAAGCGCGCCTACGACATCCTGACCGAGCAGGTCGGCTTCCCGCCCGAAGACATCATCTTCGACCCCAACATCTTCGCCGTCGCCACCGGCATCGAGGAGCACGACAACTACGCCGTCGACTTCATCGAGGGCACGCGGGCCATCAAGCAGAACCTGCCCTACGCCCGCGTCTCGGGCGGCGTCTCCAACGTCTCGTTCTCGTTCCGCGGCAACGAGCCGGTCCGCCGGGCGATCCACTCGGTGTTCCTCTACCACGCCATCGCCGCGGGCATGGACATGGGCATCGTCAACGCCGGCGACCTGCCGGTCTATGACGACATCGACCCGGAGCTGCGCGAGGCCGTCGAGGACGTGATCCTCAACCGGCCCCAGCGCACCAACGTCTCCAACACCGAGCGGCTGGTCGACCTGGCCCCCAAGTACAAGGGCGAGAAGGGGCAGGCCAAGGTCGTCGACCTGGCCTGGCGCCAGGCCAGCGTCGCCTCGCGCCTCAGCCACGCCCTGGTCCACGGCATCACCGACTATATCGACGCCGACACCGAGGAGGCCCGGCAGGCCGCGCAGCGCCCGCTGCACGTCATCGAAGGCCCGCTGATGGACGGCATGAACGTGGTCGGCGACCTGTTCGGCGCCGGCAAGATGTTCCTGCCCCAGGTGGTCAAGTCGGCGCGGGTGATGAAGCAGGCCGTCGCCTACCTGATGCCGTTCATGGAGGCCGAGAAGGACGGCCAGCCGCAGTCCAGCGCCGGCAAGATCCTGATGGCCACGGTCAAGGGCGACGTCCACGACATCGGCAAGAACATCGTCGGCGTGGTCCTGCAGTGCAACAACTACGAGGTCATCGACCTGGGCGTCATGGTCCCGGCGGACCGCATCCTCGACGCGGCCCTGGAGCACAAGGTCGACATCGTCGGCCTCTCGGGCCTGATCACCCCCAGCCTCGACGAGATGGTCTATGTCGCCGGCGAGATGGAGCGCCGCGGCTTCACCATCCCGCTGCTGATCGGCGGCGCCACCACCTCAAAAACCCACACCGCGGTCAAGATCGAGCCCGCCTACAAGGCCGGCTCCACCACCTATGTGCTCGACGCCAGCCGCGCGGTCGGGGTGGTCGCCGGCCTGCTCTCGCCCACCGAAAAGGACCGCATCGCCGCCGAGACGCGCGCCGACTACGCCAAGGTCCGCGAGAGCTATGCGCGCGGGCAGGGCAGCCGCGCCCGCGCCAGCCTGGCCGAGGCCCGCGCCAACGCCTTCAAGCCCGACTTCGAGGCCTACGTCCCGCCCAAGCCGAGCTTCCTGGGCACGCGCAGCTTCGTTTCCTACGACCTCGCCGACCTCGCCCGCCATATCGACTGGTCGCCGTTCTTCGCCTCCTGGGAGCTGGTCGGCCGCTTCCCGCAGATCCTCGACGACGACGTGGTCGGCGCGGCCGCCCGCGACCTCTATCGCGACGCCCAGGAGATGCTCGCCAAGATCATCGAGGAGAAGTGGTTCGAAGCCCGCGGCGTGGTCGGCTTCTGGCCGGCCGCCGCCGACGGCGACGACATCGTGCTCTATACCGACGAGACCCGCAGCGCCGAGCTGACCCGGCTGCACAGCCTTCGCCAGCAGATGCCCAAGGACAAGAGCCGCGAGGACGGCGGCAGGGCCAATGTCGCCCTGGCCGACTTCGTCGCCCCCGTCGGCGGCAAGCCCGACTGGGTCGGCGGCTTCGCCGTCACCGCCGGCCACGGCGAGATCGAGGTCGCCCAGCGCTTCAAGGAAGCCGGCGACGACTATTCGGCCATCCTCGCCACCGCGCTCGCCGACCGGTTGGCCGAAGCCTTCGCCGAGGCCATGCACCGCAAGGTCCGCACCGAGCTCTGGGGCTATGCCGAAGGCGAGCCGTTCGACTTGGGCGCCCTGGTCGCCGAGCAGTACCGCGGGATCCGCCCGGCCCCCGGCTACCCGGCCCAGCCCGACCACACCGAAAAGGCGACGCTGTTCAAGATCCTGGACGCCGAGGCCGCGACCGGCATGGAGCTGACCGAGAGCTTCGCCATGAACCCGCCGGCGTCGGTGTCGGGGCTCTACTTCGCCCACCCCGAGGCGCACTATTTCGGCGTCGGCCGGATCGAGAAGGACCAGGTCGAGGACTACGCGCGCCGGAAGGGGTGGGAGCTGAAGACGGCGGAGCGCTGGCTGGCGCCGATCCTGAATTACGAGCCGTAGGGGGCGCTTTGGCTCGTGGCGGACATCCACGAGGTCCGCTCTCCGGGCGCAAGGGAACCTAAACCAGTGCGCGCGCACTGGGCTCCTAGGAGAAGCTGGGAACGTCCGCCAACTGGACGGCGAATTAGCTCCGCTATAGCGTCGTCGGTTCAGGATGGGGAGACGTTGCCGAGCCGTCACGCTCTCGTCGCGTCGGTCTCCACAGTGCGACGAACCCAGGGCCTCGATAGCTTGCTCGATTTCCGAAAGACTTTGGCGCGCGTCCTAAACGCGATCGCGGACCGGCTTGCGCGAGTTCCCGAGAACCCAGGCGAGGCGACACGCTTTGTGGATCTTGCGCCGACCGACAAGGCGGATGCATCAGGGGTGTATTCAAGCGCCTTGATCGAGGCGACGCGCAATCCTCGCGTGATGAATATTGCGCTGACCGGGCCGTACGGCTCCGGCAAGAGCAGCATCATAAAGTCTTTCCTAAAGTCGTATAAGCGCCCTGTTCTACAAATATCATTGGCGGCCTTCCTGCCTGAGGTTGCGTCGCCCAGCGGCAAGGTAAGCAAGCAAGAGATCGAGCGGAGCATACTACAGCAAATGCTCTACGGCGCTGATGCCAACCGCCTTCCTCTGTCCAGATTCAAGCGGATCCAGTCGCCAAGCCGCTGGTCCATGCTGGCCTCGTTGTCCATGGCCATCGGCGTCCTGTGTTGCTGGTACCTAATACAGAATCAAACAGCGATACAAAAGGGGACCTACTTTATCCCGTTCGACGCAACCAATTGGTTCAATCTCTCGACTTTCGCCGTCGCCTGCGTGCTTTTTTGGTTAACAATTCATCACATTTACATCGCGAGTTTCGGCATTTCCCTGAAGAGCATATCGTTGAAGGATATAGAAATCGCACCTAAAGCGATGACCGAGGAGTCGATCCTGAATCGTCACTTGGATGAGATAATATATTTCTTTCAATCCACGAGGTATGATCTAGTAGTAATCGAAGATATTGACCGTTTCGACAATGCCGATATTTTTGTTACACTTCGTGAAATCAATAGTTTGATAAATGCCAACGCGGGTGTGACGCGAACGGTACGCTTCCTTTATGCGCTTCGCGACGACATGTTCGTGAATACTGATCGAACCAAATTCTTTGAATTTATTATTCCCGTAATCCCAATTATCAACAGCTCAAATTCGATCGACAAGGTGTTGGAGCAGGGAAGGCGGCTTTCTCTCGACAGTCGGTTGAACCCACAGTTTCTGCGAGAAGTATCGCGCTACCTGAACGATCTCAGGCTCATTCAGAACATATTCAACGAATACGCCATCTATGTCGCCAACCTCGAGGCCGAGGGTGAAGTCGATCTGGACGCGAACAAGCTGCTCGCGATCTTGATTTACAAGAATGTTTTCCCCAGCGACTTCGAGAAACTGCATCGCGGTAAGGGCAATCTCGCGCGAATCCTTCGTAGTCACGATGACTACATCGCCGCCAGCGAAGCCCGATGCACGGCCGAGATATCTCGCCTGGAGGCCCTCGTCGATCTGGGCGAAAGGCAACTGCCGAACGATCTCAGCGAGCTTCGCAAGATCTACGCGATGGCGCTTATTGAGAGGATTCCCATCCAATTCGGCGAAATCTCGCTGGATCGCAGCAATTTCATTGCGTTGTCGGCATTGCCCAATTCCGAACGCTTTGAAGAATATTTGGACGCGAAGCAAATCATCGTGCGCCATGTGAATGGCGGCGGCCACAACTATGTTCCCATGGCTGATTTTCAGGCCAAGGTTGATCCGGCGAGAAATTTTCAGCAACGCAAGAGCGATGTCGAAAAGAAGTCCGCTGCATTCAGGGAGGCCACGGCAAAGAGTATTCGTGACCTCAGGGTCAAGTTAAGTAATCTTAGGATGATGAAGTTTAATGAGGTAATCCGGGAGAATTCTGAAAGTCTCGATGAATGCTTCGAGCTGTTTGGGGGCGATGCTGATCTAGCGCGCTACCTTGTGCTGGAGGGATATTTGGATGACACCTATTATCAGTACACTTCGCTGTTCCACTCGGGGCGCCTGTCGCCGAGCGACAACAATTTCCTGATCCGGATACGCGCTCTCAAAAACCCCGATCCCGACTTCCAGATAGACAACCCGAAGGAGGTCATCGCTGCCATGCGCGGCGAGGATTTCAGTCGGAACTTCGTCCTCAACGTCAAGATCGTGGACTGTCTGCTTGCCGATCCGGCGTCCTACGCAGAGCAAAAGGAAAGGCTTCTAGCCTTCATCGCCGCCGATTTCGGAGTGTGCGAGCCCTTTCTCGCGGTCTACTACACGCGAGGCACCGAAGTCGCGACGCTGATCACCGAATTGGCGAGGACATGGCCCAACTTCACGCGCGAGGCGATGGCGAGTTCCGCCAATCTCACGCACGTGGCGCGCGTCATCAGCCACTTGCCTAGCGCGCGGCTAGAGGACCTCAACCGAAGGCATCCGGCGCTTTCCGAATTCGTGTCCAAGAGGTTGCCAGAGATCCTCGCCCTAGGCATCGACTTCCCGCCAGAGCGATTGCAACTGCTCGGCGCGGAGGTCGTCGACCTGTCCGCGATCGAGACTCATCCAGGCTTCATCAGGGTCCTGTTCGACAAAGGCCTCTACGAGCTTTCCGTCGACAACGTGGACTTCATATTCCGAGCCGTGCTCGGCATCGAAGACTGGACCAGGTCGCGCGAGCAGAACCACACGCTGATGCTGGAAGTCGGCAGCACTCCACTACTGGCCAAGGTCGACGAAAACTTTGAAGCGTATCTGGACGAGGTTCTTCTTCGCCTGCCCGATAATCGCCACGAAAGCGTGGCTGCCATCCAGCGCATCATCGGTCACGACGGCGTAGAACTTGAGACCCTGGTGGATTTTCTCAAGAGGCAGACCGCGGTGCTCCCGACGTTGGACGTGAGTCCCGCAAGACTTCACTCGATCCTCTTCGAGATTGGGAGAATCGAGCCGACTTGGGAGAACTGTCTGTCCTTCCTAAACAGCGAGAATTGCGACGAGAAGGTCCTGACCGACTTCCTGAATACCGAGGTCGCCTTCGCCGCTCTCGAGAGGTCCAAGGTTCCAGATGGAACATCGGCGGCTCCGCTGCGCAATTTCATCTTCAACAATGACGCATTGAACAATGACGCCTATGCGGCATATGTCCGAGCACTTCCAAATAAATTCAATGCCTTCCCAAGGGAACTCGGCGTCGACAAATTGAAGATCCTCGTCGAGCAAGATCGCGTCAACTTCTCGCCTGATAATCTATCCTGGATCAGTGATCATGTCTCATTGGCCGTCACATTCGTGAAGAACCATCTGGGCGAGTACTTCGACAAAGAGAGCGAATGCGATCTTGGCGACGACTTCCGCGAAAGGCTGCTGGAAGCGGACATCGACGATGAGGATCGCTTAAAGATAGTTAGCGCGATGGACCTAGGTGCCTTGCATGGCTTGCCGTCCCGTGCAGCGATCGTCGGCAACATCATTCATCGTACGGGCGCTTTGGCGGAGAACCTGGAAGCGGACGCCGCGCGCGAGATCATTGTGAACTCCCACCCGCTGAACACTCAGATCGCGCTGTTCAATATGCTGCATGAGAAGTTCGACGATCGGAGGGTGCGGGAGATACTACAGTCACTTCCCGAGCCACTTTCCGACATCAAGCCCGGCTGGACGACGCCGACACTCAAGACCAATGAGGTCAATCTCGAATTCGTGGCATGGCTGAAGACCCGCGGTTTCATCTCTTCCTGGAAACAGGGAGGGCTGTTCGACAACGACATACGTATCAACCTGTTCAGGAAATGACGCCTGTTGGCGACCGAGACCCGCGCGACCTGCTGAAGATCGTCCCGAGGTGAGCTGCTGTCATGCCCTCGCGGGAGTCTGCTTTCGGGCCCGGAGCCTTAGTCTGCTCATGGGGGTATATTGTTCGCGATTTGTTCTTGCCTTTCCGCCCCTACCGCGCTAAACTGAAGCCTTCTCATTTGCTGTCGTGGGGGCGTGATGCCCAAGGGTGTCGAGCCGGCGCGGGGCGCCGGCGGCAAGGCGGCGTGCGTGCGCTATACGCCGGAGCTGGGACGGGAGATCTGCGCGCGGGTGGCGGCGGGCGAGAGCCAGCATGCGCTGGCGCGCGAGCCGGGGATGCCGTCGCGGCGGACGTTTCGCGACTGGGCGCTGCGCGAGCCTGAGTTCGGGGCGGCGTTCGAGGCCGCCAAGCTGGAGGGCCGGCGGCGGCAGATCGCGGCCGACCGCGAGGCGGACCTGGCGCCGGGTAGGGGGAGGCTCTGGCGGCGGATGATGGCCCAGGCCTCGCCGAAGCGGCGGCGCGGGGGCAGCGTCTCGATCCTGACCCCGCAGCTCGCCGAGGACATTTGTCTGCGGATCGCCGGCGGCGAAACGGTGCTGGCGCTGTCGGCCGATCCGGACATGCCCTGCGCCGGCTCGATCTATGGCTGGGCGCGGCGCGAGGACTGGTTTCGCGAGATGTACGTGCGCGCCAAGGAGATCGCCGCCGACGTGCATTTCGACCTGGCCTACGAGGTGGCGATGGAGGCGACCGAGGACAGCGTGCGCGGCGACCGGCTGCGGGTGCAGGTGCTGCGCTGGCGGCTGGCGCTGAGCGAGCCGAAGAAATACGGCGTGCGGCGGATGCTGGGGCCTGCCGCGGAGGGCGAGCGCGACGGGGAGGGCGGACCGCAGCCGTTCGGGATCGAGCTGGTGAACTTCGTGCCGGGGCCGGGCGGCGGCTGGCGGGAGCTGGAGTAGGGGGCTGCGCGGCCCCCTCACCCTAGCCCTCTCCCCACGGGGGAGAGGGGACGGTTCGGAGCGCGACCTGGTCTCCTCTCCCCGCTTGAGGGGAGAGGGTAGGGTGAGGGGAGGCGGCGCGGAGCGCTCGCTGAGCTGGCCGCGGGCTCGGCTTGGGTCCCCGCCTTCGCGGGGATGAGCGGGTTCTTTACGTGCGGCGCATGGTGGTGATCGGGACCGGGGGCTTGAGCCACTGGCCGCGCTGGTCCTTGAACTTGGTCTCGCCGTTGGTGGGGAGCGACAGGATCTTTTCGACCACCGGCATGCCCTGGACCACGCGGCCGAAGGCGGCGTAGCCGAGGTTGTCGCCCTTGGCGGCCGGGTTGGCGTCGAGATAGGGCTGGTCGCCGACGCAGATGAAGAAGTTGCTGGTCGCCGTGCCGGTGGCGAAGCGGCCGAGCGAGATCGTGCCGTTGAGGTGCTTCAGGCCGGTCTTGGTCGTGCTCTCGTGGGCGATCGGCGGGAACGGGCGGACCTTGGCGTCCGGGGCGCCGACGATGGTGCCGTCCTTGGCCACGCCCGGCGTGCGGGCGGCGCGGAAGAAGCTGCCGCCGTCATAGGACCTGGCGTCCACATAGCGCAGGAAGTTGGCGACGGTGAGCGGGGCGCGGCGCGGCTCCAGCTCGACGACGATCACGCCGCGCGGGGTCTTGATGGCCACGCGCGGCTTGGCGGCGGCCAGCACGCTCTGCGGGGCGGCGAGGACCAGGCCGCCGGCGGCGATCAGGCGGCGTCGGGTGGGGGCGTCCATCTTGGGCTCCTCGGCGGCGGGGGCGTTCGGCTTAGCAGGGATCGGGGCGCGGTTCAGCCCTTGGGGCGGGCGCGGCCGGCGGCTTCACGCAGCGGGCCGCGGCCGTCGGTCCCGTGCCAGATCTGCATCTGCACGCCGGCCGCGTCGGTCGCATAGCGGAACTGGCCGCGGGTCAGGTCGGGGGTGCCGAGGATCTCCGCGCCCTCGCCGCCGAGCCCGTGGCAGGAGGCGCAATGGGCCTGGTAGAGCGGCACGGCGCGGATGATGGCGGCCTGGTCGCGGGGGGCGCCGGCCAGGGCCAGGACGTATTCGGTGAGGTCGGCGATCTCCGAGGGGGCGAGCTCGCCGGTGTCGCCGAAGGCCGGCATGGCGGCGGTCTGCGGCCAGGCGGTGAGCCGGGCGGCCTCAGGCTGGCGGGGAATCTGCTGCAGGGCGGCGGCGCCGAGGCCCAGGGCGGCGACCAGGCCGGCGCAGAGTAAGGCGGGTACGCGGGACATCGGCGCAGTCTAGAGCATTTTCCGCCGAAGCGGCCACCGCCCTGGGTCCGGCGGGGGCCGGGCGCCCGGACGGGCGCCTGGACGGGCGGGCCTAGAAGCCGACGAACACCGTGGCCTCGTCCACCGACCTGCGTTCGGAGACCACGGCGTTGGCCGGGAAGGTCTCGTCGGGCCAGCCGAGGGCGACCGCCTTCATGATCACCTGGTCGTCGGCGATGCCGGCGTGCTCGCGCACCACCGGCGACTGCATGATGCCCTGGCTGTTGATCACCGCGCCGAGGCCGCGCGACCACGCGGCGTTGACGAGGGCCGTGGTCACCGCCCCGCAGTCGAACGGGGTGTCGTCGCTGCCGGCCAGCACCCGGTCGTAGGTGACGATGACGCAGACCGGGGCATCGAACTGGCGGAAGCCGCGCAGCACCCAGTCCTGGCGCATCTCCTTGTCCTCGCGGGCGATGCCCATGGCGGCGAACAGCTGCTTGGCGACCCCGACCTGGCGGTCGCGGTGCGGGCCGGCGAAGGCCTCGCCGGTGCGGAACTCGCGCGAGTGCGGGATGCCGGCCAGGTTGCGCTCGGTGTTGCCGGCGCGGATCCTGTCCAGCGGCTCGCCGGTCAGGACGTAGAAGTTCCACGGCTGGGTGTTCATCGACGAGGGCGCGCGCATGGCCAGGCCGATGATCTCCTCGATCAGCGCGCGCGGGACCGGATCGGGCTTGTAGCCGCGGATGCTGCGGCGGCCGAGGATGACGTCGTCGAACTGCATGATGGGGCCCAGGTTCATTGGCGCAGGCGCAGAGAACTGCCAGCATTCCGCTGCGAAAGCCAATGGGGCTGTGTGCGGGCGTCGAGCGACGAGCCGACGGCGCGGGCCGCTAGTCGACGATGTCGACGACGGCCCCGACCGCGCCTCCGATGGCCGCGCCCTTGCCGGCGTTGCCCGACAGGCTGCCAATTCCCGCCCCGACGGCGGCGCCGGTGGCGGTGGCGCAGGCGGCGAGCATCACGCTGAGGGCGATCGCCGCGACGATGGAGCCGAGCCTGTTCATGTCGGGGTCCTACTTGGCCGGAGGAAATTGCGGTTTGGCGATCTCGCGCCAGACCACGGAAAGGACGGGCTTGTTCAACTGGGTCGGGTTGGCGCGGTACCAGCCGTCGACCACGCGGATGGCTTCTTCCAGATCGGTGTGCTTGAGGCCGCGTTGGGCGGTCCGCGAGAACGTCTGTTCGGAGCCGGGCAGGTTCTTGGCGTCCCATGCGGCGCCGACCGAGATCATGTTGGAGACGCCGGCGAGATAGGCCCGTTGCTGCTCGATCGAGGAGCGCTTCCAGTCGTTGCCGTCTGCGAGGTGGGTGAGGATCGGCTGGGCCGCGGCGGGCCAGGCCGCCAGCAGCGCGACGGCGACGAAGAGCGGCAAGCGGCGGCGCATGCGCAGGTCCTTCCTTCGAGCGAGGGCTCCTGCGCGGCAGCTGTACGACGGCGTCGCCGCAAGGTGGATCGGGCGAAACCCGCAATGCGGGGCGCGGCGGGCCTGACGCCCCGGGCGACCACGTGCGCTTACGAGCGCACGCCCGTGGCCCGGGAGGCGCGCAGCCTGCCGAGATGCTCGCGCAGCCGGCCGTCGGCGGCGACGAAGGCGCGGCGCGCGACCACGCCGACGGCGAAACTCAGGGGCACGGCGAGGGCGATGTTCGCCGGGTCTGAGAGGCCAAGCGGCCTCAGGCCGTGGATCACGACCGGATGCAGCAGGTAGACGTAGAGCGTCGCGGTTCCGAGGCTGCCGGCCAGGCGCGCGAGGGCGCGCGGCGCCGGGATCGACAGCCGCAGCGCCAGCACGGCCAGCGCCGCGGCGGCGACGCCGAGCACCTGAAGGCTCATGTCGATCTGGACCAACAGGGCGAGGGTGAGGGCCGCCATGGCGAGGGTGACCGCGACCTGCCGCGGGCCGCGCATGGTCTGCATCAGCCAGCCGATCACGAAGATGCTGAACGCCTCCGGCAGGCCGCGCTGCCCGACATAGGGCAGACCCGGCCCGTGCTCCACGAGCGCCAGACCCGCCAGCGCGAGCGCCAGCAGCCCGGACACCACCAGCCCCGATCGCCAGGGCCGCGTCGCGGCCTGCCGCCGCAGGCGGGGGACGGCGGCGACCAGCGCCATCGCCGCCACGATCTGGGCGTAGAGGCTGACGAACCAGAACGGACCGAGCAGCGAGCCGAACATCAGCGGCTCGTAGTTGCCGAGCAGCAGGAAATAGCTGAGCGGCGGGGCCTCGCGCGCCAGGCCGTAGGCCGCCAGCAGCGCGAAATAGATCGGCACGATCGGGTAGAGCATGCGCCTGGCGAACCCGATGGCGTCGCCCTCGGCGATGGGCCGCAGCTGGAAGCGGCCCATGGAGAAGCCCATGACCGCGATCAACGCCCAGGTCCCGCCATGGAGTGGATAGGCGCTGGCGTGCTGGGCCACGACGAGCGAGATCGCCGCCAGCCGCAGCAGCAGGTCGGTGTCGATCCGCGCCAGCGGCGGGCGGGTCGCGCTGGCCGGAACCAGGGCCTCGAGCGCCGACAGCGGCATGTTCTCCCAGCCCGGCGGGGCGCGGCCCAGGCGTTCCTCGAGCGCCATCTGCATGGTCAGGTAGCTCAGCGAGTCGCCGCCGAGCCCGGTGAAGCTGTCGCTTGGCCCGACCGTGGCGCTGCGGGTGGCTTCGCGCAGGATCGCGGCCAGGCTGCTCGACTGGGCGGCGTGGCGACGGGCGGCCATGGCCGAGTCGGCCACCGTTGCGGCGATCTCTTCCAGCGCCTTCTGGTCGACCTTTCCCGAGGGCAGGAGCGGCGGCTCGGGCAGCGGCGCGGCGGCGATCTCGGCCGGCGGCAGGTTGTAGAGGCCGGCCGCCGCGGCCCGCGCCGCCTCGACCTGGCCGGCCTGACGCACCAGCAGCACCAGCCGGTCGCCGGCGGCGACGGCGTGGGCCGGGACGCCGGCCTCGCTCAAGGCCTGCTCGATCTGGTCCAGGCTGAGCCGAAGGCCGAACAGCTTCACGAAGCGCTTCATGCGCCCGACGATGCGGTAGTAGCCCGCGGCCGTGCGCGCGGCGATGTCGCCGGTCCGCAGCTGAGCCGGCCCGGGCGGGGCGGCGAGCCCGGCGCGATCGACGGCGTAGCCCATCATCACATTGGGGCCTTCATAGACCAGTTCGCCCGGCCGGCCGGGGCCGAGGATCTCGCCCCCGGACTCGTCGGCCAGCCAGATCCGCCCGCCCGGGATCGCCTGGCCGATGGTGTCGGCGGCCTCGGGCAGGGCCGAGGGCGGCACCCAGGAGATGCGCGGCGCCGCCTCGGTCTGCCCGTACATCAGCACCAGGTCCCAGCCGCCGTCGCGACCGAGCGCCGCAAAGCGCCGCGCCGTCTCCGGGGCGAGCCGGCCGCCGGCCTGGGTGACATAGCGCAGGCGCGGCAGCTCGGCGCCGGAGAAGCCGGCGGCGGCCAGCAAGTCGAACTGGTGCGGCACCAGGGCCAGGCTGGTGACCCCGGCGGCCCGGGCCTCGGCGAAGAACGCCGGGTCGGACACCGAGCGGTCGGTCAGCGCCAGCGTCGCCCCGACCGACAGGTACGAGTTCAGGACCGACAGTCCGTAGGAATAGAAGAACGGCAGGGTGGTCGCGGCCCGGTCCTGGTCCGTCAGGCCGAGGTACTCGCCGATGGATGCGGCGTTGGCGGCGATGGCGCCGCGCGAGAGGCGGACCATCTTCGGCTCGCCCGTGCTGCCAGACGTCGACAGGAGAAGCGCCAGGTCGGGATGCGGCGGCGGCCAGCCGCCGTCCCGCCAGCCGGCCCGCGCCTCGGCGGCGAGCCGTCCGTCGGCGCCTGCCTTCAGGTGAATGTCGGGGGTCCATACCTGCTGGATGCGGCTGCCGGGCGGGCAGGAGCCGGGCTCCTGGAGCATCACGGGAAAGCCGGCGCGCAGGGCGCCCAGATAGGCGCCGATGGCCTCGCCCGTCGTGGGGAAGTCGAGCAGCACCAGCGGGACGAAGCCGCCGGCCAGCGTCCGCAAGCGGTCGGCCCAGGCCTCGGCGTTCTGCGAGAGCGCCCGGTAGCTGGTCTCGCCGCCCTGGGCCGAGACCAGGGCCGGCCTGTCCGGGGCGGTGACCTCCAACGTCCAGAACGGCGCCATTGCTACCCCGAAAAGTAGATCTCCGCCGTGCAACTCTACATTGGGGCTGGCGTCTGTCCATCGGTCAGGCTCAGGGGGGGGGTGGCATCGAGACGCTCGATGGATCGGGCCAAATTGGGCGTGTCGGGTCGATGTCCTTGCGGCCCATCAAGCTATCGCCGAAGCTCGGCGACCGAACGTTGCCGGTGCGCAGGGCGCGCGGCGGATGGAGGGGCGGACCATGGTCTTGCGACATATGCTGGCGGCCACCGGTCTGGTGCTGGCGTCCGCGGCGCCGGCCGCGGCGCAGGAAGTTCCGACGCTGTTCGGGTGGACGCTCGACAGCGTCCGCGGCGGCGTTCGCTATGCTCCCGATTATCTCGGATCGGACGACTACCGGGCGTGGTTCACCGGCGCGGTGGTGCTGGTCCGGCGCGATGCGGCGCCGACCCCCCAGGGCGCGCCGGACGACGGGGTGAGCCTGGGCCTGATCGGCACGGGGCCGGTGACCGCCGGGGTGGTCGGCCGCTGGCGCTCGTCGCGCGAGGACGACGACGACCTGCGCGGCTTCGAGAAGATCGACGCGACCGTGGAGGCCGGCGGCTTCGTCAACTGGTGGCCGACGGACTGGCTGCGGTTGCGGGCCGAGGCGCGCCGCGGCTTCGGCGGGCATGACGGTTGGGCGGGCGATTTCGGCGCCGACGCCATCGTCCGCGGCGAGCGTTGGACGTTCACGGCCGGGCCGCGCCTCGACTGGGGCGACGACGATTTCACCAGCACCTATTTCGCGGTCACGCCGCAGGACGCCGCCCGCAGCCCGCGCGGGCTCGCGGCCTATGCGCCGAGCGGCGCCACCTGGTCGCCCGGGCTGGTCGCCAGCGCCGAGTATCGGGTGACGCCGCGCTGGAGCGTGCAGAGCGTGGCCACCTATTCGCGGATCACGGGCGATGCGGCCGACAGCCCGATCGTCGAGGACCTGGGCTCGCCGGACCAGTTCAGCATCAGCCTCAGCGCCCGCTACACCCTCGGACAGTGACGGGGCGGCCCAAGCCCTTGAAATGGGTCACGACTGAGACCTCGAACTCCGCGCACCTGAGCTTTGGTCGCGGCGAAACCTCCGAAACGTCCGCAATGGGCGCGGCGCTGCGAGAACCCGCAACGGGTTGGAGGCGAATTCGTCCGCCCAGCCGTCGGGGTCCGCTGAATGGGCTTGGCCAGAGGCCTGCTTTGACCCATTGCGGACATCGACGACGGGGCAGCGACCTGACTGCTCAGGGCTCCAAGGAGACCATAGTCACGTCCGCTTCGGGGCATCTAACCTTGCACGGAAGGCGATGACCGACACTGGCGCGACACTGACACTTCGACATGAGCCCCGGTACGTCATTTGTCCTCTCGACGACATCCCAAGGGAGTGTTCAGGGGAAGAAGCTCGACCTGCCCAGAATTGATCGGTGCGCCTGACTCGAATTGCTGCTTCAGCCAAAGGCGACCTTGAGTATCCCTCATCAGCTGACGACATCTGCGGTAACCGGGGCCTTCGACACACAGCTCATCGCCTACGACTGACGCTTTGCCGTTCACATCCGCACGATCCTGAATGCCGACGTAGTCCCCATTTGCGGCGAAGATCTCCTCCTGGAGGAATGACTCGCCTGGCACGCAAGGCACGGATCGCATGATCGCGCCGTCTTTCAGCAGTGCCTGGAGTTCACGACCAGTAAGTTGGCGACCGCGGTCGGCTACCTGCGCGAATGCTTGGCAGGCTCCCGTAACCACAAGCACAGATGCCGCAAGAAGAGTTCGTCGCATTCAACCCTCGCCGGCGACGAGCCTGTCACGGGAGCGGCGTCGCGCAAATGGGCAGGGGGCAAATGTTTGCGGCTCCACCCGGTCGCTCGCTGCTCGCCGTTCAGACAAAGGGGGCTATCTCAAAGGAGGCGGCCATGAGCCAACCAGATCTCTTTCGCACCCCAATTAAGCCCTGGAACGCTGGCCGACTGGTCGGCCCCAAGGCACCGCTCAAGCCAAAGCATGTTTGGGCGATCCGTCAGGAATTGAAGGGCGCGCGACGTTGTCGTGATCTGGCGATGTTCAACTGCGCCCTCGATTCAAAGCTTCGAGCCTGCGACCTCGTGCGTCTCAGGCTCAGCGATGTGGCGCCGGGCGGAGCGCTCCGAACGCGGTCAACCATCATCCAGCAGAAGACCGGCCGCCCCGTTCCGTTTGAGATTACCGAGCCGACCCGGAGCTCGATTGAGGATTGGCTGAAGGTCCGCGGCGCTAGGAGTGATGATTGGTTGTTCCCCAGCCGGAACCGACCTGGACGCCACATCGGCACGCGCCAATATGCGCGCCTCGTCGATCGCTGGGTTCGGCTGATCGAACTTGAGGCCGATGCCTACGGGACGCACAGCCTTCGTCGCACCAAGGTTGCGTTGCTCTACAAGAAGACCGGCAATCTGAGGGCCTGCCAACTGCTGCTTGGCCATCGAAAGCTGGAGAGCACGGTCCGATATCTCGGAATTGAGGTAGACGACGCGCTCTCAATTTCCGAGCAGGTGAACTCTGAGTGACCTAGCGGGTCCGCTCGGCGGACCCGCCGATGGTCAGGGAGGGGTGGTTAGCGGGCTAGCGCCCGCAGGCAAGGCCGCTGGAGGGGGCGGGCACGGAGGGAGATTACCCGCGCTGGACTCTGTCTCTGCCCGAGCCTCGTTTCGCCATGCGTCTCAAGCCCTGAGCATGTTCGCTGCCTGCGTGTAGTTGTACGCCTCGTAAAGCGTCCACAGACCGCCCGCGATGAAGACCACGCCGATAAGGATGAACAGCGTCATCACGCCGACGGCAATCAGCGTCCCCCCCATCAGATAGCCAACCGTTGTCGGGATGCTGTAGACCGCGCGGGTCTTGTCGTTGCGCAGCGCGAGCGCCTTGAACACGCCGTTCTTCTCGCGTCCGGCCAGTGTCACTTCATCGCCATCCCGAATGTCCGGCACGTCGGCCAGCTTGATTTGCGCGGAGCGCTCGCCCACGCGAAAGGCGATGACCTGTCCGGTTTTCACGGAGCCGCCATTGCGGCCTACCGTGCCCCGCGTTTCAGTCGAATGACGGATACCGCTCACGGCTCCGCTTAGTGTGGTCAGTCCCATCTCAGTCCTTTGCGGTCTAGAGTTTCGGCGCTTGCGCCGCCGCGTCCGATTTGCGTTTGGCATTGGTCCTGAGACCGTTGGCCCACACGGTGGTGCGCATTTCCGCCGCCGAAGGCCGTCAGCGCCGCGCGGGCCTCCGCTTCGGTCATGCCGAAACGCACTCTGCAACGTCCATCTTGGCCGCAGGCGTCGAGGCGGTGTGCGCGAAGGCGGGCGTGAGCGTGGTCAGCGCCACGCCGATGAGAGCGGAACACAGCGCAGCCCTTCGCTGCATGCGGGATCTCCTTACCCGGATGGATGAAGTGCGGCGTCAGCCCGTCACGTCGCTGATATCGTTCGCGCGCCAGTCGGGCGGCATGGTCGATTGGGCGCAGTAGCGCGCGTTGCGCTCCCAGCCGTGCTCGCTCTTGGCGGTGAACGCCGTATCCCCTGTAAGGGTGTAGAGGGAGGTACTGGTTTCCGGTGGGGCATTGTCCTGCAAATCGCGGCAGGCTTCCGTCACGCGGTAGGTATCCGGCCCTGTTTGCTCGATTTTCTTGAACTCGCAGAAATTCCGTGCGCCGCCGATGCCCTCGCGGCGCAGCAGCGTCGTGGTGGCGTTGGAGGCTTGGCCGCACGGCGTGTCGCTCTCGACGTAGTAACCGCGCTTGAGGGGCAGCGCAGCGATGGTGGCTGCTTGCGCTTTGGCCGGAACAGCTTCAGGCGCAGGGGGTGCAGCAGCTTCGTTTGTGACAGCGCCAACCGCCGGTGTGTTGCCGGATACCGTTTCCGCTGCCACCTGTGTGGCGGCGGCGTTCTCCGCCGTTAAGGTGTTCTGGCCGCAAGCGGAAAGTGACACCACAAGCAGCGGCACAACGAGGGAACGGGCTTTGCTCATGACATCTCCGCGTGTGAAAATCCCTTTCCGCTATGGTTAAGGTGGCGCGGATGCCTATTCGCCCCCTAAACAGGGTAGAAATCAGCCACGGCAGGACGGCAAAGCGCTATCCCGCCGTATCGTTCATGCGAGGTTGCTGGTGCGTCGCAGGAGTCAATTCGCAGCAACGGATGAATGAGGAGGAACTGCACGGTCATGCCGTCAGAAGAACTCTATGAAGCGTCCCGCGTCTCGGGCCTTGTTGCGCATCTATACGATGCGGCCATAGACGATACCTTGTGGTCAGGCACCGCGACCCGCATCGCAGAAACCTTCAGATCGACCAGCACCGTCTTGAAGCTGCACGGCGACGGCGCACGCGTGAACCTTCTCGAATGCACCGACAACCTCGTGGTGTCGGAGCGGCAGCAGGCTTGGGCCGACGACTGGCACCGCAAGGATTTATGGGTGGAGCGCAGCGTCGCCTACGGCATGTCGCGCATCATCACCGACCAAGACCTGGTGACGCCCGAGGAACAGGCGCGCAGCGGCTTTTATCAGGAATGGCTCCGGCATTTGGATATCCATCACATGCTCGGGGCGGTCTTTCCCGCAGCGGATGGGGCGATTGGCGTACTCGGCATTCACAGGCCGCAGGGTGCGGGAGCCTATAGCGCAACGGAGCGGCGTCAGGCGGCGCTGGTGCTGCCGCACTTGCAGCGGGCGCTGCGTCTCGGGCAGCGTTTCGCGGCGGTGTCACAATCTCATGCCGCCGCCTTGGAGGCGCTCGACAGACTGGATACAGGCGTTCTGATTGTGGAGGGCGCGGGCCGGGTCATTCAAGCCAGCAGTATGGCGGAGCGCCTGTTGCGCGAGAACGCGGAGCTTATGGTTATTCGCGGGCGGCTGGCGCTGCGCCCGCCTGCGCTGCACGACTCATTGTTGTCTCTGGTGCAAGGTGCAATGGCCACCGCGCGGGGCAGGATTGCCAAATCCGGCGCGGCGCTCTCCATTCCGCGTCCGCACCGCATGCCGCTGGCTCTTGAGGTCGCCCCCATGCGCCCGACCGTATCGGCCTTTGGGGAGCAGCGGCCTGCCGTGCTGGTGTTCATCCGCGACCCCGAAGCGCCGATCGCCGTCGCACGCCTGCGCGAGCTATTCAGCCTCACGCGGACAGAGGGCGTGGTTGCGTCTGCGCTCGGACGGGGAGCCTCGCTTGAGGACATTGCCGCAAACATGGGCATCGGGCTTGCCACCGTGCGCAGCCACCTTAAGCGCATTCTCGCCAAGACCGGAACACATCGGCAGGCGGAAGCCGTGGCAATGCTAGCGCGCAGCGTTTCGACGGTTTCCAATCACTGACGATAGGGGCGCGTCCGGCATGCTTCGGCGATCTCCGCCTATTCCAGCATGTTCCAGCCGCTCGACCGGTCCTTTTGGTGGTCCAAGGTCCTAAGCCCGCGCGCTAAGGTCCGCAACGAGTCGACAGCGGTCGAAGCCATAACGTCTGACTGCAGACCCACTACTAGGTCCGCTTCCAGGCACGATGCCAATGTCTCCTGATGGCGCTTTGCAGGCGCTATCCAAGCTCGTAGCAAACGTCCGCTTCCCATCCTTGCCGACATAGCAGGCGTCCGCTCCTGGTTGCTCGGCGAGCCGTCGCTGGGCGGGCGACCTCTGCGCCTCCCCAATCTCACTTCGATGTATCGGGCCGCTCTCAAAGCGTAAGGGGGCCGGTCTAAAGTGGGGGCCGTCGTGCGTGGGTCACTTGGGCGCGCCTCGCCGCTGAACGGCGTCAGGCGCTTCGAGGCTTCGGAGGTAGTCCACCAGCGCGTTGATCTCGTCTTCCCCCAACTCCAAAGCCGGCATGCGAGGATGAATCGGCGCCGCGCCCTCTTCAAGGGATCTCGGCCAGTTCTTGATCATTCCCTCTTCGAGCAGTTGAGCCAGTCCGCCTGGGCCATATCTGTACTTGAGACGCGCAAAGGGCGGGGCTTCCTTCAGCGGACTTTCGCCATCGCCGATGGCGTGGCACGCCGCGCAATTGCGTTCAGCAACCTTCCTGCCGGCGGTCACCGACGGACGCTCGGCCGCCACGGCCCATGAGCTGATAGACAGCACGGTCAGCGATGCAGCTGCCGAAGCCAGGAGTCTGCGGTTTCTGAGCATCTAGATGTCGCTCGCTTCAAGGAAGAGGCAGCATGACAACAGCCGTTCAGGGGAGCAAGGCCGCCAGGCGGGGCGCGTTTCAGTGAGCGGTCGCCAACGGCCTCATTGGTCCAGTGGAGCCCGGGGACCCGGCTCGACCGCGACAGCGCGCTGAAGCCGGCCGCGCGGTTCCACTAGGTGGTGGGGCCCCCGTGTCATGCGATCGCTACAGAAGCCTCACCGCGATGACATCAAGCCTCACTAGTTAGCCCGCTCCATCGTCCTGGCGACAGCGGGGGCGGGGAGTGGGGCGCGCTGCAAAAAGCGCAAGTTGAAAGCCGTAAAATGTCGTTTGTTTCTCGGTTCCTGGTGACCGTGTCAGCCCTCGCGCTCGCCTCGGCGGCGCATGCGCAAACCTTCGCCGACGACGCCTCAACCGATGCCGGCGGCGCCGTCGAGGAGTTGGTGGTCACCGGCAGCACCCTGCGCAGCCAGGAGGCGGTGAGGAACCGCCGCGAAAGCGTCGCGGTCGTCGACACCCTGACCCAGGACGACACGGGCGACCTGGCCGACGAGACCCTGGCCGAGGCGCTGATCCGGGTGCCCGGCGTGTCATCGATGCAGACCCTCTATGGGGAGCAGGAGGCGGCCTATGTCTCGGTGCGCGGCATCTCGCCCGACCTCAACTTCACCTCGTTCGACGGCATGGCGATGTTCTCGTCGGCCAATGACGGCGACGGCCTGCGCCGCGTCGACCTGAACCTGATCCCGACCCAGATCTCGCGGACCACCGAGGTCTTCAAGACCTTCACCCCCGACCTCGACGTCGGCGCCATCGGGGGCGTCACCAACATCATTCCGCGCAGCGCGCTGAACGATCCCGACACCACCTATCTCGACGTGTTCGGGACCTACCAGTCCGGCAAGGGCAAGTACGTGCCCGGAACCAACAGCCTAGGCGACTACAACGACACGCCCTGGGGCGGCGGGGTGAAGGGGCTGCTGGCGCGCTCCTTCGGGGACCGGCAGCAGTTCGGCGTCGTGCTGTCGGGCGTCTATCGTCAGAAGACCTTCGACTACACCAAGCGCAACGCCAACGGCCGGGTGTTCTACACGCCGGCGGGCACGCCCGGGAGCGCCGACCTGTCCAACTGGGACGGCCAGCAGCCGCTGCCGTCGCTGATCCGGCCGATGGACTACACCCACTTCACCAAGACCTACGGCGGCTCGGCCCAGTTCGAGTACGAGCCCATGCCGGGCCTGCAGCTGTCGGTCCTCGGCTACGGCTACCGCCAGCAGGAAGACCAGACGTTCAACCAGTTCCAGGTCCAGAACTATTCCAACCTGCAGCGCCTGAGCCCCGAGGTCGCCCGGCTGAAGATCGGCAACACCACCTCGGGCTATGACTACGACCGGTTCGAGAACGAGACAGGGGGCGCCATCTTCAAGGCCGTCGCCGACCTGGGCGACAAGGGTTCGCTTGAGTTCCGCGCCGGCTGGAACATCAACCGGTTCCACGACACCGACCTGGGCGCCTATTACGCGTTCACGCCGCCGAACTCGTTCATCACCTTCGACATGTCCGGCCTGTCGGACCAGATCACGATCGAGAACAACGACGCGCTGATCAACATCGCCAACTACAAGCTGTCGTCCGCCTCGGACCTCTATGTCGACGCCGAGATGACCTCCAAGGAGGCCAAGCTCGACTACAAATGGAACTATGGCGGCGAGGCCCGCGGCTTCGGCTTCGCGGCCGGCGCCGACCTGCGGCAGGTCGAGACCGAGCGCGACTCCAGGACCATCACCTACGTGTCCAACAGCAGCCCGATGGGCGCCGTCGGCTTCGTGCCGGACATCAGCTCGTGGATGTACGAGTACCCGGTCGTCTGGGTGAACTACGACCAGTTCGCCCAGTCGGTGAAGCCGGGCCTGGCGATCAACCAGACCAGCACGAACAACGCCGCCTGGTCGGCCGACTACCGATATGAGGAGACCGTCCTGGCCGGCTATGCGGCCCTGTCCTATGCGACCGACACCTTCAGCGCGGTCGCCGGCCTGCGCTACGACAAGGTCGACTTCACCGCCCATTCGCCGCTGGCCACGGCTGGACGCTATGACGGGACGTTCGCCGAGCGCGACGGAGGATACGACCACCTGCTGCCGTCGTTCATCGCCACCCAGCGCCTCTCCGACAATCTGCGGATCAAGGCCGGCTACAGCCGGACCCTCGGCCGGCCGGCATTCGGCGACATCGCGCGGGCCGAGAGCGTCAACACCCAGAACCTGACGATTTCCCGCGGCAACCCGGACCTGAAGCCCCGCCGGTCCGACAATTTCGATCTGGCCGCGGAGTACTATTTCGGCGGCAGCGGCCTGGTCTCGATCAGCGGCTTCTACAAGAAGATCAAGGACGACATCTTCACCCAGACCACCCAGCAGACGATCAACGGCGCCACCTACGACGTCTCGCAGCCGATGAACGCCTCGCAGTCGACGATGAAGGGCATCGAGTTCCAGGTCGTCACCGACGCCGTTCCGTACCTGCCGGGCTTCCTGGAGGACAAGGTCGGCTTCTCGGCCAACGCCACCCGGATGTGGGCGGAGATGGACTACGCGTCGGGCAAGACCTGGGTGCACCTGGACGCCCTGCAGTACCAGGCCGACTGGCTGGTCAATGTCAGCACCTTCTACCGCCTGCCGCGCAACGGCGAGATCCGCCTCGCCTACAACTGGAAGAGCCGCAGCCCGATCTCGCTGGGCGCCTATCCGTGGACGACCTACTGGCTCGAGGAGCGCGGACAGCTCGACGCGGCGGTCCGCTACACGCTGGCCGACAACCTGATCGCCAAGTTCCAGGTCAACAACATCCTCGAGGACCCGGTGCAGCAGGGCTACTACGGCGTGCCCTACGAAATGCGCCGCTATGAGCTGACCCGGAACCGTTCGTTCCAACTCGACCTGATCTACAAGTACTGATGGGGCCGGGGGGTATGAAGCAGCGGCTTCTCAGCCTGGCGAGCGCCGCCGTCGTCATGGCGACGGCGGCCGGCGCTCAGGCCGCGGGCTATCGGTCGGGCGACTGCGGGGAGTTCACGGTGGCCATGATCCCGGACACCCAGAACTATGTCGACTACCGCCACCAAAAGTGGTCGGGCTTCCCCTTCGACGCGGCCGAGCAGTACTACGCGCAGCTGTGGTGGGTGGGCGAGCGCGCCGCCGGCGCGGGCGGCGACATCGTCTTCGCCACCCACATGGGCGACGTCTGGCAGCACTATTCGGAGTGGATGGACGAGGGCCACGCCGCCCGCGGCTTCAAGTGGATGCCCAATTTCGGCGGGTCCGAAGTCGCCGCCTCGCCCAAGGTGCACACGCGGGCGTTCGAGATCCCCACAGCGGTCCGCGGCTATCAGCTGATCGACGGCAAGCTGCCGTTCTCGGTGCTGCCGGGCAACCACGACTTCGATGCGCTGTGGACCGACCCGGCCCATCCGCCGCGCCCTGAGGCCAAGAAGGACGGCGTGAGGCATGTCGGCGGCCTCACCGGGTTCCAGTCGGCGTTCTCGGCGGACTCGGCGTTCTTCAAGGACAAGCCCTGGTACGTGGGCTCCCACGACGGCGGCGCCGACAGCGCCCAGGTGTTCACCGCCGGCAAGTGCAAGTTCCTGCACATCGCCCTGCAATACCACGCGCCGGACGCCTCGCTGGCCTGGGCCGCGAAGCTCATCCAGCGGTATCCCGGCCTGCCGACCATCGTCTCGACCCACGACTATCTCGACCGTGACGGCAAGCGGAACCGGCGCTCGAACCCGAACAACAGCCGGCTCGACCGCCAAGACAACGACCCGCAGATGATCTGGGACGAGTTCATCAGCCGCCAGGATCAGGTGTTCCTGGTGCTGAGCGGCCACGTCGGCGGTCAGGGCTACAGCGTTGCTGCCAACGCCTTCGGCCACGAGGTTCACCAGTTGATGGCCGACTATCAGGGCCGCGGGCGGACCGCCACGGAGGCCGGGGCGGACGGCGCCGATGTCGGCGACGGCTGGCTGCGGCTGCTGAAGTTCAAGCTGGACGGCGAGCGGCCGTCGATCGACGTCCGCACCTATTCCACCCACTACGGCAAGTTCGCCTCGGAGATCCCGGAGTACGGCGCCTGGTACAAGGCCCATGACGGCCAGGCGGGGCTCTCCGACGCTGACTACCTCAAGCGCGACGAGTTCGCGCTCCCCCTCACAGATTTCCACCAGCGCTTCGGCGCGCCCGCGACGCCGTCGCGGCAAAAGCCTTGATCGAAAGGGCAGGCAGCTCATGCTTATTCGCGATCGCCGCGAGCTCATTAAGGCGGCCGGCGCCTTGGCCCTGGTCTCGGGCTTTGCGCCCCAGCGGGTGATCGCCGCGCCGACCGGCGCCTATCCGTTCGCGCTGGGCGTGGCCGCGGGCGACCCGTGGCCCGACGGCTTCGTGATCTGGACGCGGCTGGCGCCCAAGCCGCTGGAAGAGCACGGCGGCATGCCGCAGAGCGCGGTGAAGGTCGGCTGGGAAGTCTCCGAAGACCAGCGCTTCGCCAAGATCGTCCGCAGGGGCGAGACGTTGGCCCGGCCCGAGCTCGCCCACTCGGTCCATGTCGAGCTCTCCGGCCTGCGGCCGCACCGCCACTACTGGTACCGCTTCACCCTGGCCGGCGGCGAGGCCAGCCCGATCGGCATGGCCCGCACCGCGCCGGCCGCCGGCGAGCTGGCGACCAGCGTCCGCATCGGCGTCGGCGGCTGCCAGCACTGGGAGGCCGGATTCTTCGACGCCTGGGGCCACATGGCGCGCGAGCCCGATCTCGACCTCGTGTTCCACTACGGCGACTATATCTACGAGCGCGCGAGCCGGCCGCTGGGCGAAGGCGTCGTGCGCCAGCACGTCGGCGACGAGATCTACAGCATCGACGACTACCGGCGCCGCCACGCCCAGTACAAGTCCGACCCGCACCTGCAGGCGGCGCACGCGGCCTGCGCGTTCGCGGTCTCGTTCGACGACCACGAGGTCGACAACAACTGGGCGGGCGAACTCGATCAGGACGGCACGCCGCCGGAGTTCTTCGCGCTGCGCAAGCTGGCGGCCCTCCAGGCCTGGTACGAGCACATGCCGGTGCGCCGCGCCCAGTTGCCGGGCCCGGGCGGGATCACCGCCTATCGCCGGCTCGACTATGGCGGCCTGCTGCGCATGCATGTTCTCGACACGCGCTCATACCGTTCCGACCAGCCCTGCAACGACGGCAAGCTCAAGCCGTGTCCGATTGAGGCGCACGTCGCCCCGACCATGCTCGGCGCCAGCCAGGAGGCCTGGCTCGACGAGGGGCTGGGCAACAGCGCGGTGTGGAACCTGCTGGCACAGCAGGTGCTGGTCACGCCCTATCAGCGGCACAACCCGGGGGAGTCGGCGTCCTTCACCTCGTTCGACACCTGGGACGGCTATCGCCCGGCCCGGGCGCGGCTGGTCGACTCCATCCGCAAGCGCGAGCTGACCAATGTCGTGATCGCCTCGGGCGACTTCCACCGCAACATCGTCAGCGCGGTGCCCGAGCGCGAGGAGGCGCCCGACGGCAAGGCGGCGGCGGTGGAGTTCCTCGCCACCTCGATCACCTCGAACGGCGACGGCGGCCCCCTCGCACAGGCCGAACGCGAGCTGTCGACCAATCCGCACATGAAGATGATCAACAATTTCCGCGGCTACCACATCTTCGACATCTCGCCCAAGCGCTGGGAGACCAGCGTCAAGGTGATGGACAAGGTCCAGACCCCCGGCGGCAAGATCAGCGCGATGGCGCGATACGCGGTCACTCCGGATCAGTCGAAGGTGTACGAGGCCTAGGCGGCCACCGTAGCGGGCGGCGTGGCTCCGTCGCCCGCGTCGCGGAAAATGCTGGCCCGCGTGAACACAAACGCCAGTCTGGTCTCCGCTGGCGAAAGACTCGGTCGCTCCAATTGATGTCAGGCGCGCGTACCGCGCCGCGGCCGCCCCGAGGCCGGGGCGGCGCGATGCAGATTTCTCGCGCGCCATGGTTGGGGTGCGCGCGACGCTCGACGTCTCTATAGCCGGGTGCAGGACGCACAGCGGGACGCGAAGTACGAATGACGCCGAAAAGCGGCATCGAAATGGATGAGATGGCGCGTCGCTACGCAGGTCCGCTGGCGCGCTACTTCCGTGCACGCGTGCGCTCGGCAGCGGACATCGACGATATGGTCCAGGAGGTGTTCCTGCGGCTCGCCGCGCGCCGCGGAGACAGCGCGGTGGATACGCCCGAGAACTACCTGTTCACGGTCGCCGCGAGCGTCCTCAATGACAGCTTCAGGCGCGCCGCAAGACGCGGGGGAGCCCATCAGCTGTTTGACGAGCAGTTGCACGCCGACGAGGATTTCTCGCCGGAGCGGGTCTACCTTGGACAGGAACAGCTACGCATCGTCGTGAGGGCGCTGCACGAACTGCCCGAACGCACCAGGACCGTCTTCGTACTGCACCGCTACGAGGAGATGAGCTACGCGCAGATCGCGCGCCGGCTGCAGGTCTCGGTGAGCGCCATCGAGAAGCACATGAGCAAGGCCCTGGCGCATCTGTCCAGGCGAGGGAGGCTCCCATGAACGGCAAGCCTCAGATCACCGACCCCGACGAAATCGCCGCCAACTTCTTCCTGCGTCGGCGATCGAGTCAGTGGAGCCAGGCAGATGCGCGTGAGCTGCAGGCCTGGCTGGACGTCTCGCCGCTTCATCGCGCCTGTTTCGAGAGCGTCGAGCGCATGTGGGACGATTCGGGGCACGTGGCCGCCAGCGCCGACATACGTGCGCTACGCGCTGAGGCCCTGGGGGTTCGCACGCCGCCCGAGCGGGGATGGTCACGGCGGCGGACGGCGATCGCCGCGAGCCTCGCACTGATCGCAACCGCCGGAGGGCTTGGGCTGCTGATCTGGGGAGGCGGCGGGCCCGCCGGCCCGGTGGAAGCGCCGCCCCAAGTCTATCGAACGGCCGTCGGCGAGCGCGCCACCGTGACCCTAGCGGACGGATCGCGTCTGCTGCTCAACACCGCCAGCGAGGTGAAGGTCGACTATACCCCCGCGCGACGGGGGCTGCAGTTGGTTTCCGGCGAAGCCTGGTTCGACGTCGCCAAGGACAGCACACGCCCGTTCGTGGTCAGCGCCGGGCGCCATGCGGTGACGGCGGTGGGGACATCCTTTGACGTGCGCATGGAGTCATCTGGCCTCCGGGTCGCCGTGGTCGAGGGACGGGTTGTTGTCGATGCGGTCGGACGTGGCAGGCTCTCGGAGGTGAGGGCGGGCGAAAGGATCGACGTTTCGGGTGAAACCGCGGTGCTGCGCCCATCGGGCCCGGTGGCGGGCGACTGGCGCGAGGGCCGGATCGAGTTCGCCGCGGCGACCCTTTCCGAGGCTGCAGCCGAAATGAACCGCTATCGCCGCACGCCCATCGTCGTGACCGACCCGGCGATCGCCCGCATGCGCGTCAGCGGCGTCTTCTATGCTGGCGAAAACAGCGGCTTCCTGGACGCCCTGCCGCTCACGCACCCGGTCATCGTCGAGGTGGGCGAGGACGCGGTGCGCATCAGGCCGGCGGCATCTGACAAAAAAATTCATCGATGAGGTGAGGCCCCGCCGCCGCCTGGCGTCTTCGCCTGGAAACCCGCGTGTCGCGGGTCGGGGACAGTAGGGGGCGCGCGTGCAAGTTCATCACCTCAAGATCATGGCTCTGGCCAGTTCTGCAGCTGTGGCTTTGGTCGGTTCGGCCGCCTGGGCGCAGGCGCCGGCGCGCGCCCAGTTCGATATCCCAGCCCAGGACCTGGGCGCGGCGCTTCGGAGTCTGGGCGTCCAGGCGGGCCGAGAGGTCCTGTTCGACCCGAGCCTCGTCGATGGCCGCCGCGCGCCCGCGGTCCACGGAGAAATGGCGGTCTCCTCGGCGGTCGAACGTCTGTTGGCCGGTCAGGCGCTGCGATCGCGCGAAAGCGGCCGCACGATCGTCATCGAACGCGCGCCGGGCCGCGTCGCAGTGAGCAAGGTCTCGGCGCCGGGCCCGCTGGTGGCCGCAGGCGAGCCGGTCGAGGCGGCCGAGGTCGAAGAGATCGTGGTCGTCGGCTCTAACCTAGCCGGTGTGACCGAACGCGGGCTGCTGCCGGTGTCGGTTGTCGATCGCAGCGAGCTGGAGATGAGCGGCGCGGTGACGGCCGGCGAGATGATCGCCTCCCTGCCGCAATCGGGCGGCCAGGCGTTCAATAACGAACAGCAGGGCCCCAACCAGGCGCGCGGCGACGTGGCCTCGGCTAACCTGCGCGGCATTGGCTCGGGCAACACCCTGGTGCTGCTGGACGGCCGCCGGATGGTAGGGCACCCGGGGACCCAGCAGGAAGGCTCCGTTCCCGTCCAGGTCGTCAACCTGAACACCATCCCGGCCACGGCGCTGAAGCGCGTCGAGGTTCTGCGCGACGGCGGCGGCGCGATCTACGGCTCGGATGCGGTGGCCGGCGTCCTGAACAACGTTCTCGACGACAACTATGTCGGCGGTCAGATCGTAGCCCGCTACGGCGGCTCGGAAGGCACGAACCTGACCGAGACGTCGCTCGGCGCGAAGTTGGGCAGGGACTTCAACGACGGCGCGACCCACGTGGCGCTGTTCGGCGAGTACTTCGACCGGACCGCCATGCCGGCCAGCGACCGCGACTACGCCGCCACCGACTATCTCGGCAACCGGGTGCCGGCCCAGTATGCGGGCAGCTTCGACAACCGCTCCAGCCTGACGCCGTGGCTGACCGGCCGGGTCGGGACCGCGGTGACCAACTTCGGCCCGTCGTTCACTGCCTTCCATATGCAGCCGTGCTCGTACACGGGCTCTGACGCCCAGGTCGGCGGCGGGGTCTGCATCGATGGCGGCTCGGCGACGCTCGACACCTCCCTGCGCACGGACGAAGGTCCCGAGCGCACCATGTCGCCGAGCTCGGAACGCTACAGCCTGATGGCCGTGGCGAGCCACGATTTCGGCCAGGTCGAGTGGTTCGGCCAGGCGCTGTACTACGGCGCGACCTCCAGCTCGGTTCGTGGCGGCACAACCAACCTGACCTCCGCGCCGCTGACCATCGGCGCCAACAATCCCTACAACCCGTTCGGTTCGGGCCCCGGCCGCCTGGCCGGCTACACCGGTCCGGCCCAGGCGATCACGGTCGTCGGCCTGCGCGTCGATGACGTCGGCCGTCGCCGCATCGACGTCGACTCAGACGCCTACCGGCTGCTGAGCGGCCTGCGCGGCGACCTGGGCGACTGGTCGTGGGAAAGCGCGCTGCTCTACTCGCACGCCCGCACCAAGGACGTCGAAAGCAACCGGGTCAGCAACACCGCGCTCCAGGCGGCTCTCAACAGCAGCGACCCGAGCCGCGCCTACAACCCCTTCAACGGCGGCGACCTGGCCAATGTCGGCGGCTTCGATGCGACGTCCAATCCGGCGTCCGTGGTCGATCCGCTGCGGGTCAGCATCACCCGCGACGGCACGACCAGCCTGGCGCTGTGGGGCGCCAAGATCAGCAACCCGCAGGCCTTCACCCTCTGGGACCGCGACATCGGCCTGGCCTTCGGCGCCGAGTGGCGGCGCGAGACCTTCAAGGACGACCGCGATCCGCGCATTGACGGGACCATCACCTTCGCGACCGCCGGCGGCCCGACCAGCGACGCCATGGGCTCGAGCCCGACGCCGGACACCTCCGGTTCGCGCAAGGTGTTCTCGGCTTACGCCGAACTGCAGACCTCGCTGATCCCGGAAGGGGCGGACATTCCGCTCGTCCGCAGCCTCGACCTGCAGCTGGCCGCGCGCTTCGAGGACTACTCGGACATCGACGAGCAGATCCTGAAGCCGAAGGTGGCGCTGGGCTGGCGGCTCAACGACTACCTCCTGGTCCGGGCCGCCTACTCACAGGGCTTCCGCGCGCCGAACCTGGAGACGGTCAACGCCTCTGAGATCCGCCGCGTGCAGGAGAACCTGACCGACTACTACAGCTGCGCCGTAGCGCAGGGCGTGACCCAGTTCTCGGCTCTCAACCGCTCAGCCTGCTCGGCCTATCGCTACAACGTCGAGGACGTGAGGGCGGGCAACAAGGACCTGAAGTCCGAAACCAGCGACAACTTCAGCGCCGGCGTGGTGTTCACCCCGACCCCGGACCTGATGTTCTCCATCGACTGGTGGCGGATCGAGCAGGACGGCGTGGTCGGCGTGTTCGAGTCGCAGGATCACCTGAACCTCGACGCCATCGGCCGCCTGGGCGGTTCGGGCCCGAACCCGGCCTTGACCCGCAACGCGCTGGGCGAACCGATCCGCATCGCCAACCAATTCCTGAACCTCGACTCCCGGACCATCGAAGGGATCGACGTGGGCGCTACGTGGCGGATCGACGGCACGCAGTTCGGCGACTTCCGCCTGGGCCTCGATGTCGCGCTGCTGCAGAAATTCGACCAGACCCCCTCGGCCGAGGCCGCGGCGCTGCTGGCGGCCGGCCTGCCGGCCAGCGCCGGCGGCTCGCTCATCGAGCAGGACGACAACCCGCGCACGCGCGGCCAGGCCTATGTCACCTGGTCGTCGGGTCCCTGGGAGGTCTCCGGCTACGCTCGCTATGTCGGCGTGGTGAAGGATAGCTCGGCGCTGCTCTACAAGGGCGACGACTGGCTGACCTTCAACGCCTCGGTCGGCTATGCGCCCGACGAGGGCGTGCTGAACGGCATGGCCTTCCGGGTCGGGGTGAACAATATCGCCGATAAGGACCCGCCGCTGGCCGACGAGACCTTTGGCTATTTCACAAAGCTCTACAGCAACCGCGGTCGCTACTGGTTCGCCCAGGTCAGCAAGAGCTTCTGATCCCAACGACCGGCCCGCGGCGCGCCAGGAGCGCCGCGGGCCATTGCTTTTCCGGAGTTCCCATGCGCCTGACCGCGACCCTCGCCGCGCTGCTCGCGGCCGCCAGCCTTGTCGCCCCGGACGCGGCCGAGGCCCAGGCCGTCAAAGGCGCCGCGGAGTACATCCTCGACTATGACGCGATCCATCATCCGGTGATGGCCCGCAAGGGGATGGTGGTCAGTCAGAGCCAGATCGCTTCGGAGGTCGGCGCAGACGTGCTGCGGCAGGGCGGCAATGCGGTGGACGCGGCCGTGGCCACGGGGCTGGCGCTGGCGGTCACCCTGCCGCGGGCGGGCAATCTTGGCGGGGGCGGCTTCATGCTGGTCCACCTGTCCAAGGAGAAGAAGACCCTGGCCATCGACTATTATGGCCAGGCCCCGGCGGCGACGGACGCCCGTCTGCTGGCCGGCGACAACGGCAAACTCGATCCGGCCAAGCGTTACTCGCATCGCGCCGTCGCCGTGCCGGGCACAGTAAAGGGGCTCTACGAGGTCCACCGCCAGTACGGGCGCCTGCCTTGGCGGCGACTGGTGGAGCCGGCCGTCAAGCTCGCCGCCGACGGCCTCGTGCTCACCGACGACATGACCTATGCGCTCGAGGTCTATCGCCAAGCCCTGCTGGCCGACGCCCCGTCGGCCAAGGCGTTCTACCGGCCTGGCGGCGCGACCTATGCGCCCGGCGAGCGGCTGAAGCAGCCGGACCTGGCTTGGTCGCTGCGCCAGATCCGCGACGGCGGCGCCGACGCCTTCTATCGCGGCGAGCTGGGACGGCGCGTCGCCGCCGGCGTCCAGGCCGGCGGCGGGGTGCTGACGCAAGCGGACCTGGCCAGCTACCAGATCCGCATCCAGGAGCCGCTCTGGTGCGAGTACCGGGGCGTGCCAGTGGCCTACATGCCGCCGCCGGCGGCCGGCGTGCTGCTGTGCGAGCTCATGAACATCCTTGAGCGCTATCCGATGGCCGACTACGGCCAGAACAGCGTCCAGTCCCTGCACGTCACGGCCGAGGCCATGAAACTGGTGTTTGCGGACCGGGCGCGGTTCATGGGCGGCTGGCCGCAATATCAGCCGCCAGTCGGCGGGCTGTCGAACAAGGCCTATGCGAGCGAGCGCGCCAAGCTGATCGACCCGCAGCGGGCCATGGATTCGCGCGTCGTCCCCGGCGATCCGCTGACCTTCGAGAGCCGCGACACCACGCACTATTCCGTCGCCGACGCCGAGGGCAACGTCGTCAGCAACACCTTCACCCTCGGCTCGTCGTTCGGGGCGCACGTCATGGCGCCGGGCACCGGCTTCTTCCTCAACGACGCGATGGCTAACTTCGCCTGGGGCGGCAATGAGCCGGCCAATGCGCCCGAGCCCGGCAAGCGGGTGATCTCGACCATCACGCCGGTCATCGCCTTCAAGGATGGCGAAGCCTGGCTGGTGTCGGGCACGCCGGGCGGCACCCGTATCATTTCGGCCATGGCTCAACTGCTGAGCAACGTGGTGGACCACAGGCTGAACATCGCCGAGGCGACTCAGCGTCCGCGCATTTTCCAGGCGGCCAGCGACACGCCGGTGGAGTTCGAGCCCGGTTTCCCGGTGGACATGTTGCGGCTGATGGAGGGCCGGGGGCACAAGGCCAAGCCGAGCCTCACCATGGGCTCCACGCAATCCATTCTGATCGAGAACGGGGTGCTCGAGGGAAGCGCCGACAGTCGCCGGCCCGACGCCGCCGCCGTAGCCGTTGACTAAGAACCTGGGAGGGCTCTCCGGCGCCAACTCCCAGAGCTAGGCTGGGGCGCCGCCATCGCATCGGCCCTCGTCATGCCGCCATCTCGACTACCATTGGGATGGCCGGCGAGTGGATCTCTATCGCGAACCCGCCAGCGGCGCCCTCTTTCGGATCGTCGACTAGCGGGCGTACCGGCAGGTCACGGCTTCGGCGACCATTTGGCCATCTCGGCCAGGATCTCGCGCAACGGCGCCGATGCATCCCGTCGCGGCGGGAGGAACTCCGGACGAGATTCCGGATAGGGCCGCTAACGGACCATCACCGCGATCAGCGCCTCGACATGGTCTTCGATCACTTTGGGATCCGACGTATCGATCCCCCAAACCCGCCGGACTTCAGGTCCCAGGATGTAGAAGAGCTGGGCCGCGCCAACGAATATGTAGGCGAGCGCCGGCAATGAGGCGGCGGGCAGGATGCCGTCTCGTTGCAGTAGGTGAATGAACAGTCCCAGTGACTCGCTGGTCCGCTTGATGAAGGTGTCGGCCGCCCAGTGAAATCGTTCGCTGTCGCGGCAGGTCTCCTGGACCATCAGGCGGGCGTGTTCTGGATGGCGGGCCGAGTAGAGCACCACCTGGCGGATGATCTCGGCGGCGTAAGCGCGCCGGTCGGCGTATTTTGGATCATCCGGACCGGGAAGGGTCAGGGCGTTGGCTTGGCGCTCGAACAGGAAGGTGACGGCCGCCCGCCAGAGCTCGTCCTTGCTGTTGAAGTGATACTTGATGAGGGCGTGGTGGACCCCCGCCTTGGCCGCGATGTCTCTTGTCGAAGAGCCCTCGAACCCCCGCTCCGCAAACTCTTCAAGGGCCGCCTGCAAGATGCTGGCGCGCGTCGCTTCCTTCTGTCGTGTGCGGGCGTTCAAGGCGACATTTCTCCAGGTCTTCAAGGCCGACGGCGGACCTCTGGCGGGCGGAGAGAATGCCCCCAGAAGCATTTCAATCAAAATCGATCAAACTCCGTCAAAATCCGCTCGACTTCATTATGCGCCTGTATAATATCGACCCATCACGCTGGAGCACAATGGCGGGGATCGGGCCCACGGCCCGATGCGGAGGAGCGTTCGTGAAGCTTTCCAATCCGAGACGAGCCGCCTCACGGCATGCTCTGCGGCTGGTCGTCGGCGCGGCGCTTGTCGTTTCAGCCTGGACGCCGCCAGCCATGGCGCAGCCGACGCTTGCGAGCGTCGGCGCGCCGGTGGAAGTCCGGATCGACGCCGGCGCGTTGCGCGGTCGCGAGGTCGACGGCGTCAAGATGTTCAAGGGCATTCCATTCGCGGCGGCGCCCACGGGCGATCTGCGCTGGCGCGCGCCGGTTTCGCCCGCATCCTGGACAGGTCTGCGCGAGGCCGAGCGCTACGGTCCCGACTGCATCCAGAACCGTCCGGCCTGGGACAAGACGCAATCCAAGGAACCGACCAGCGAGGATTGCCTGAGCCTCAACGTCTGGGCGCCGGTCGGCGCGAAGGCCGCGCCGGTCATGGTCTGGATCCACGGCGGCGGTTTCGTAATGGGTTCTGGCAGCCAGCCGATCTTCGACGGAAGCAGGCTGGCCCAGCGCGGCGTCGTGCTGGTCACCTTCAACTATCGTCTGGGCCGCTTCGGCTTCTTCGCTCACCCGGCCCTGACCAAGGAAGCGGCCGGCGCTGCAACCGGCAACTTCGCCTTCATGGACCAGATCGCCGCGCTGGAGTGGGTGAAACGCAATATCGCCGCGTTCGGCGGCGATCCGGCCAACGTGACGATCTTCGGGGAGTCCGCGGGCGGCGGCTCGGTGGCTCAGCTGATGCTGATCGCCCCCGCTCAGGGGTTGTTCCACAAGGCCATCGCCCACTCCGGCGGGGGCCGGGACGTGCTGCCGCTGCTCAACGCCGAGCGGCCGGGCAAAACCGCGGCCGAAGCGGTCGGCGTGGCCTTCGCGGCCAAGGCCGGCGTCAAGGACGCCGACCCGGCGGCGCTGCGGGCGATCCCGGCGGCCAAGGTCTTGGGCGGCCTTGATCTGCTCAACCAGGAGGCCGCGACCTATTCGGGCCCGATGATCGACGGCGTGCTGGTCACCGGCAACGCGGCGGAGGGCTTCGCCGCGGGACGCCAAGCGAAGTTGCCGTTCCTGGTGGGCGCCAACAGCGATGAACTGGGCTTCCTGCCCGGCTTCCTTCGCGGCCCGATGGCGGCCAAGGCGCTGAAGGATCTCGGCGGCGGCGACGACATCCTGGCGGCCTACGGTTCGAAAGCCGTGCTGGACGAACAGCTGCCCAGCGACATCACCTTCGTTGAACCGGCCCGTTTCCTGGCGAGCGCGCATGCGGCCAGCGGTCAGCCGGCCTGGCTGTTCAGCTTCGGCTATGTGCCAGAGGCCAAGCGCAAGTCGCAGAAGGGCGCGGGGCACGCCAGCGACCTGCCGTTCGTGTTCGGCAATCTGACGGCGGCGGACCTTGCGCCGACGCCGGATGACGAGGCCGCCGCCAAGCTGATCGGCGATTACTGGACGGCCTTCGCCAAGTCGGGCGATCCGAACGGCGGGGCGCGCGCCGCCTGGCCGGCCTACGGGCGGGCCGCCGACACCCAGCTCACATTCACCAACGAAGGCGCGGTCGCGGCGAAGGCCAAGGCGGCCCCGCTCGACGCCATCGGCGCTCACTACACAAGGCCGTAAGGCCAACCCAGAACGGGAGGGGGACTATGCTAAATCTCAAGAAGGCGCTGCTTTCGAGCGCTGGCCTCGCCTTGCTGATCTCCGCCGGCGCCGCGCAGGCGCAGGAGAGCATGGCGAGCGAACTGACCGAGGTGGTGGTCACCGCCCAGAAGCGCGAAGAGCGCTTGCAGGACGTGCCGATCGCCGTCAGCGTCGCCTCCGGCGAGCGCCTGGAGCGGCAGAACATCTCCAATATCGATCAGCTCAAGCTGGTGGTTCCGAGCTTCGAGGCGACCTCGTTCGGCACCTCGATCCGAGGCGTCGGCACCGCGACCTTCTCGACCTCGATCGAGCCGACCGTCTCGACGGTGATCGACGGCGTGGTGTTGGGCCGGCCGGAGATGGCGCTCGGCAGCTTCTACGACATCGAACGGGTCGAAATCCTGCGCGGGCCGCAGGGCATGCTGTTCGGCAAGAACGCCTCGTCCGGCGTGGTCAGCATCGTCACCAACAACCCGCGCCTGGGCGCGGTCGAGGGGGCGGGCAACTTCAACCTCGGGGAGGGCGGCTACAACAAGTCCGACATCACCGTGAACCTGCCGGTCGGCGAGACCGCGGCGGTCCGCATCGGCGGCTTTGTCAACAAGCTGGACGGGGTGCTTCACAACAAGTTCGACGGCCGTCGCTTCAACGGCAATGACGAGTTCGGCGGGCGGGTGAAGTTCCTCTGGCGGCCGACGGACAATTTCGACGTGCTGCTGGCCGGGGACTACGGCGATCAGGAGCAATCGATCACTTGGTCGCCCTATAAGGTCGTGCCTGGTTCACCAATGGCCATGGCTCTGGCCGCCTGCGGCGTCACGCCGTCGCCGGAAAACGCCGACCTCTGCATCGACGGGCCGCAGCTCAAGGATCGGGAGAACTATGGTCTGTCGGCCACGGTCAACTGGGAGCTGTCCAACGGGCTGAGGCTCACCTCGATCACCGCCACGCGACGCGATTTCGATGACAGCAGCGGCGACTCCGACAGCCTGCCGATCAACATCCTCAACACCAATCTGAGCGACCAGGACATCAGGCAGTTCAGCCAGGAACTGCGGGTCGCCTCGCCGACGGGCCAGCGCCTCGAGTACGTTGCAGGCCTCTACTATTTCAAGATGACCACCGACCAGACGACAGACCAGGCCGGCACCTTTGGCGTCTTCCCCCTGCCGCGGCTGAATCGGATTATCGACAATCACGTGGTGACCAAGAGCCAGGCGATCTTCGGCCAAGCGACGTTCCACGCCACCGACAAGCTGCGGCTCCTGCTTGGCGGCCGCTACACCAAGGACAGCGTCTCGCTGGATTTCGACCAGTACGCCCAGCCTGGCTTCCTGCCGATCGGGCCGGCGGTGGCGTTCTCAGACACCGTCAAGGAGGACAACGTCTCCTGGCGGGTGGGCGCCCAGTACGAGATCACCCCGGTGACCATGGCCTATGCAACGATCTCGCGTGGCTACAAGGGACCGGGCTTCAACCAGACGGCGGTGTCCAGTCCGCTGCAGGACCAGCGGGTCGGACCCGAATATCCGATGAGCTATGAGCTCGGTCTCAAGACCGTGCTGCCGGGCGGCCGCGCGATCCTGAACGTCGCCGTCTTCGACACCAAGTTCGAGGACTACCAAGCCCAGACGGTCGACTTCTCGGTGACCCCGCCAGCGTTCCGCACCATCAACGCTGGGGACCTGAAGACCCGCGGCGTCGAGGTCGATATTACCGCCGCACCCATTGAGGGCCTGTTGATCAATGCGGCAGGGACCTGGCTGGAGGCCGAGTATGGGAACTTCGGCTTCATCGACTGCTATCCGGGCCAGCCCATCGGACCTGGCCAATGCGAGGTGGTGTCTCCCGGCTTCCCGCCACTGCTGCCCCCTGTCCTCGGTTATGACCCCTCCGGTCAGCGCCTGGCAGGTTCGCCGGAATGGAAATTCGCGCTGGCAGGCGCCTACCAGCGTCCCATCGCCGAGGGCTTCGACGGTTTCATCCAAGCCGACTACTCGTGGCGCAGCGAGGTCAACGCCTCGGCCAACGGTGACCCGGCCACGGTCATCGGCAGCTACGGGATCCTCAGCGGCGGCATCGGCGTCGAGACCCAGGACGGTCGCTGGCGGCTGTCGATCTGGGGCAAGAACCTGACCGACGAGCGCTTCCCCAGCGCGCTGTTCAGCACGCCGTTCGGCGGAACGGGCTCCTATAGCCAGGTGCTCACGGGCGACGCGTTCCGCCGCTTCGGCGTGGCGCTGAACGTGCGATACTAGCATCCTCCCCTGGGGGCGGCGCCTTGGGCTCCGCCCCCGCCTTTCGAAGGGTGTCCCTTAGTGGCCGAAGACCTCAGTCTGGTGCGCGGGGCGGTGACACCGCCCCTGCTTGAACACACGATCGGCGCGGCGCTTGATCTCGCCGTGCAACGGTCGCCCGACGCCGAGGCGCTGGTCTCGATCCATCAAGGCGTGAGGTGGACCTGGGCCGAACTCGGCCGCCGGGCCGACGCTCTGGCCGCGGGGCTGCTGGCCCTTGGACTTCGGCCAGGCGACCGAGTCGGGGTCTGGGGACCAAATAGCGCCCAATGGGCGCTGGCCCAGTTCGCCACCGCGCGGGTCGGCCTGATCCAGGTGAACATCAACCCGGCCTACCGACTGTCCGAGGTCGAGTACACGCTAAACAAGGTGGGGGTGAAGGCGCTGATCGCCGCAGAGCGCTTCAAGACCAGCGACTATGCCGGGATGATCGAGACCCTGGCGCCCGAGATCTCCGGCTCGGCGCCTGGCGCCCTCAGCTCAGCGCGGTTGCCCGACCTTCGGAGCCTCATCAAGATCGGCGGCGAGGCTCGGCCGGGCTGGATCGATTTCGAGGCGGTCGCCGGGCTGGCCGGCGCCGAGCAGGTCCAGCAGCTGGCGAAGATCTCGCGCCATCTGGACCGCCATCAGCCGATCAACATCCAGTTCACCAGCGGCACCACTGGCCTGCCCAAGGGCGCGACGCTGTCGCACCGGAACATCCTGAACAACGCCTATTTCGTCGGGCGAGCCATGGGGCTTCAGGCAGGCGACCGGCTCTGCATTCCGGTTCCGCTCTACCACTGTTTCGGCATGGTGATGGGCAACCTCGCCTGCGTGGTTCATGGCGCGACCATGGTCTATCCCTCAGAGGGCTTCGACGCGCTGGCGGTGTTGCAGGCCGTGCAGGCCGAGCGCTGCACCGCCCTGCACGGCGTGCCGACCATGTTCATCGCCGAACTGGAACACCCGCAGTTCGACAGCTTCGACCTGTCGTCGCTGCGCACCGGAATCATGGCCGGATCGCCCTGTCCGATCGAGGTGATGCGGAAGGTCATCGACCGCATGCATATGCGCGAGGTCGGCATCGCCTATGGCATGACCGAGACCAGCCCGGTCAGCTTCCAGACCGCTTGCGACGATCCGCTGGACCGGCGGGTCTCGACTGTCGGCCGGGTGCATCCGCACCTGGAGGTCAAGGTGGTGGGCGGTGACGGCGCTGTTCTGCAGCGCGGCCAGGCCGGCGAGCTCTGCACCCGCGGCTACTCGGTGATGTTGGGCTATTGGGATGAGCCGGAGAAGACGGACGAGGCGGTCGACGCCGAGGGCTGGATGCACACCGGCGACCTCGCGGTGATCGACGACGAGGGCTACGGCAACATCGTCGGCCGCATCAAGGACATGGTCATTCGCGGCGGAGAGAACGTCTATCCGCGCGAGGTGGAGGAGTTCCTGTTCCGCCATCCGAAGGTCGAGGACGTCCAGGTCGTCGGCGTGCCAGATCCCCGTTTCGGAGAAGAGCTGTGTGCCTGGGTGAAATTGCGGACCGGCGAGACCGCGACCGAGGTCGAGATCGTCGACTTCTGTCGGGGGCAGATCGCCCACTACAAGATCCCGCGCTATGTCCGGTTCGTGGAGAGCTTCCCGATGACCGTCACTGGGAAGATCCAGAAGTTCGAGATTCGCGCCGCGATGATCTCCGAACTCGGTCTGGCCGAGCAGGCCACCGCCTGACGATCAGCCAGCCGGCCTGACGCACTGCGACCGCCGGAAAAGTCGCTGGGCCGGCCGGTGCGCCATCGGCCAGGGGACCTTGCGGTCGTCACCCAGATTGACTCCGCGCAGGATCACTTGGCGTCCAGCAAGATCGTCGAAATTCTCTGCGCGAACATCGATCTGAAGCTTTGACATTTCCTCTCCCGGCGCCATTGTGCGTTCGTTATACAACTGGTGAATAAAGCGTCCGGCCGAGTTGCCGAGAGGCGCTGTGCATGAGCGAGGGGGGAGTGGGCATGGCACGGGGAGCGCGGCTGACGGTCGCCTGGAAGGTCGCCTTCGGCGCCGGGGACTTCGGCTTCAAGTCTATTGGCAGGCGGCTGGGCCCTACCTGCTGCTCTCCTGCACCGACGGCCTGGGCATCCCGGCCGCGACCGCGGGCCTGATCTCTCTTCCTGATCCTTTTCTATCCGCTCGGTCGCGAGACCCACAGCCAGAGGGGCGCGGAGATCACCGCCCGAGCCGGCCTTACCCCTGTCCCGACCACGTGATGCACCTACGGAGCACCCCGGCCATGAATTGTTCGAAATGGGCCATGACCCTTGCTGCCGGAGCAGGCGCGCTGCTGGCCGCGGGGGCGGCCCACGCCGCCGACTGCGCCGATCTCGCCGGCCTGAAGCTGAAGAACGCGACCATCACCTCGGCCAAGCCCTATGCGACCGGCGAAGGCGTGGAGATCGGCGTGTTCGGGATTCCACCGCTGCCGACCATGAAAGCCTTCTGCCGGGTCGAGGCGACGCTGAGGCCGACGCCGGCCTCGAACATCAAGGTCGAGGTCTGGCTGCCGGCGTCGTCGGACTGGAACGGCCGCTTCATGGCCACCGGCAATGGCGGCTACGGCGGCAGCCTGGGCCAGCCGCGCCTGGCCATGCGGCCCGCCCTGCATCGCGGCTATGTCACTGCAGGCACCGATCTTGGCCACAGCGGCGACGGCAGCACGGGTGAGGACGCCTCCTGGGCGCTCAACCAACCTGAACTGATCCGCGACTTCGGATATCGCGCCAACCACGTCACCGCCGAGTTCGCCAAGGCCGTGACCGCCGCCTATTACGGCTCTGGCCCGAAGTACTCATACTTCCACGGCTGCTCGGACGGCGGCCGCGAGGCGCTGATGGAGGCGCAGCGCTATCCGGGCGACTTTGACGGCATCGTCGCCGGCGCTCCGGCCAACGCCTGGCTGCGCTTGATGACCTCGATGGCCTGGACCTGGAAGTCGGCCCACGTCAACCCGGCCAGCATGATCCCCGACGAGAAGCTGCCGGTGATCCAGGCCGCCGCCCTGGCGCTCTGCGACAAGATCGACGGCGTCGAAGACGGCGTGATCGAGGACCCGCGGGCCTGCCGCTTCGATCCGCACACCATTCAGTGCAAGTCCGGCGACGGCCCCGATTGCCTGACCGCGCCCCAGGTCACCGCCCTGCGCGCCCTCTATCAGGGCCCGCGCGACGCTGGCGGCAAGCAGCTCTTCGCCGGCTTCCCGGCGGGCGGCGAGGCCGTTCCGAACGCCTGGCCGTTGTGGATCACCGGCGCCAAGGCTCAGCACCCGGGCTTCGCCCGTTCGTTCTTCCGCAACATGGTCTATTCGGACCCCGCCTGGGACTTCCCGGCCGACTTCGATCTGGGCAAGGCCCTCGTCGACGCCAAGGCTGCGGTTGGCGATATCCTCCCCTCTGACAACCCCGACCTGTCGGCCTTCCATCGTCGCGGCGGCAAGTTGATCATGTTCCACGGCTGGGCCGACGCGGCCATCAGCCCGTACGCGTCGATCGAGTATTTCGATGCCGTCCGCGCCAAGACCGGCGCAGCCAAGACCGACAGCTTCGCGCGCCTGTTCATGGCTCCGGGCGTCTCGCACTGCCTCGGCGGCCCTGGTCCGAACACCTTCGACATGCTCGAGGCGGTGGCCAAGTGGGTGGAGAAGGGGCAAGCGCCTGATCGCGTGATCGCCACCAAGTACGACAACGAATACGCCAGCCTGCTGGATATGCCGGGCGCCAAACCCCTGCGCACCCGTCCGCTCTGCGCCTATCCCAAGATCGCGGTCTGGGACGGCAAGGGTTCGACTGACGAAGCCGCGAGCTTCACCTGCAAGGTTCCTGGCAAATGAGGGAGGGGCGAGGTGTATCGCGCCGTTCGTTTCTGATGGCCGCCGGCATGGGCGCCGGAGCCAGCCCGGCGGGCGTGGGGGCGGCGATGGCCGCGCCTGCCGCCAAGGTCGTCGACCTTCGCATCGATTATCTCGACCGCCCGCTCGGACTTGAGAACCTCACGCCGCGCTTTTCGTGGCGGTTGGATGGCAAGGCGGCAGGCCTGCGCCAGTCCGCCTATCGGATCGTTGTCGCGGCGTCCGAGGCTGAACTTGGCTCCGGACCGTGGCTCTGGGATAGCGGGCGGGTTGAAACCTCCCGAAGTTTCGACGTCGCTTGGGCCGGGCCGAAGCTCGCGTCGCGGCAGCGTCTTGCATGGCGGGTCAGCGTCTGGACGGCCAGCGCCGCCATGCCGATCGTCAGCGCCTCGTCGTCCTGGGAAATGGGATTGCTTGAGAAGGCCGACTGGAAGGCCGACTGGATCGCCGCGCCCGACCCCGAAGCCGAGGACGACCGCAAAGCCGGCATGATCTGGCTGTTCGGCAACACTGGCGCGGACGTCAAGCCGCGCCGATTTCGGCTGAAGTTCGACTTGCCCGAGACGCCGGTGCGCGCCGAACTTCTCGTCGCCGGCAAGGATGAGCTGACCACGGTCTGGCTCAATGGCGCTGAATTGCCCCAGCCGGACTGGCGCCCCCTGTGGGGTACGATGCGCGAGCTCTCCACCGGCGATCGGCTGCAAGCCGGCGCCAATGTGCTGGGCGTCGAGATCGCGACAAATCCAGCCGCCCTGCCGAAGACGCCGGCCGTCTTGGCTGCGCTCCTACGGGTCACCCTGGCGGACGGCCGCGTGTTGCGGATCGTCTCCAGCACCGACTGGCGCACGCGGCCAGCCGAGGGCGCCGACTGGACCACCGACGACGGCTGGTCCCCGAGCGGATCGGCCCAGGGGTGGGGACTTAGCCCGCCTTGGCCGGCGCGGCCGGCGTCGCTGTTGCGGCGCGACTTCACGGTGCGCAAGCCCGTGGCCCGCGCGCGGCTGTACGCTACTGCGCTCGGCGGCTACGAGGCGCACATCAATGGCCATCGGGTGGGGACGGGAAAGCTCGCGCCGGAATCGACCGATTTCCGCAAGCGCGTGCTCTACCAGGTCCACGACGTCACCGATCTGATCAAGAAGGGCGACAACGCCATCGGCGTCATCCTGGCCGATGGTTGGTATGGCAGCGCGTTCAGCTGGAACAACAGCCGTTGGAGTTTCGGTCCGCCGCCCAACCGGCTGATGGCCCAACTCGAACTGACCTATGGCGACGGGACGATCGAGCGGCTGATCACCGACGAGGCCTGGCGCGCGGGCTCCTCGCCGATCTTGAGCGCCGAGATCTACAATGGCGAGGTCTATGACGCGCGGCGCGAGCAGACCGGTTGGGCGTCGCCTGGCTTTGACGCCGCCAACTGGGAGCCAACCCGAAAGGTCGAAACCCCGGCACTCGCCTTCGCCGCTCAGGTCGCGCCGCCGATCCGCGAGACCCAGCGCCTGGCGCCGGCCTCGATGAAGACCCTCGCGCCCGGCGTACATGTCTACGATTTCGGCCAGAACTTCTCGGGCCATGTGAGGCTGAAAGTGAAGGGCGCGGCGGGAACCCCGGTCCTGTTGCGCTTCGCCGAGGTGGTCAGCCCCGACGGCCACATCGACACCGCCAATCTTCGCGGCGCGCGGGCCAGCGACACCTATGTGCTGAAGGGGCAGGGGACCGAGGTCTACGAGCCCAGCTTCACCTATCATGGCTTCCGTTATGTCGAGTTGACCGGCTATCCGGGAACGCCGCCGAAGGACGCCATCGAAGGCGTCGTGATCCACAGCGACTGCGCGATCACCGGAGTGCTGAAAACGTCCGACCCGCTGATCGACCGGATCTGGCGCAACGCGCTCTGGAGCCAGCGGTCCAACCTGGTCGGCATTCCGACCGACTGTCCGCAGCGCGACGAGCGGATGGGCTGGATGGGCGACGCCCAGGTGTTTTGGAACACGGCCAGCTACGCCATGGACGTGGACGGCTTCACGCGGCGGTTCATGGGCGATGCGCGCTCGGCCCAGGTCAAGGGCTCCTTCCCAGACGTGACGCCGTTTCCGGCGAATTGGGACGGATCGCCGGGCTGGGCCGACGCCGGGGTGATCCTGCCTTGGACGCTCTATCGCCAGTACGGCGACACCGGCGTGATCGAGGAAAACTGGGCGGCCATGGAGGCATGGCTCAAGCACATCGGTGACGCCAATCCGGACTTCCTGTGGAGCAAGCGGCGCGGCATCGACTACGGTGATTGGCTCTCGCCCGAAGCCGTCACCCCCAAGTCGCCGACCACCCCCAAAGACCTGATCGCCACCGCATTTTGGGCTTACGACGCCGAACTGATGACGCAGATGGCGCGGGCGACGGGACGCACCTCGGACGCCGAGCGCTACGCCGAGCTGCGCCAGAACATCGGGGCGGCCTTTCAGAAGGCCTATGTCCGAGGCGACGGCGGCATCGGCAACGACAGCCAGACCAGCTACATTCTGGCGCTCCATTTCGGCCTGCTGCCGGAGGCTCTGCGGCCGCTGGCGGCGAAGAGGCTCGCCGACGACATCGTCGGGCGCGGCTACCGGCTCAACACCGGCTTCCTTGGCACCCCCTACATCCTCGACGCCCTCGCCGACCACGGCCATGAGGACGTCGCCGTCGCCCTGCTCAAACAGACTGCGTTCCCGTCCTGGGGGCACATGGTCGCGAAGGGGGCGACCACGGTGTGGGAGCGCTGGAACGGCGACACCGGCGACGTCGCCATGAACTCGTACAACCATTATGCCTTCGGCGCGGTGGCTGGGTTCCTCTACCGGCGCCTGGCCGCCATCGAGCCGCTGACGCCAGGCTTCGAGCGGATCCGCATCCGCCCGCTGGACGACGCTCGCCTGCCGGATGGCGGCGGGACCTACGACTCGGTCATGGGCCGGATATCGACCAGCTGGAAGCGGGGCCACGCCGGCTTCACCCTGGACGTCAGCGTGCCGCCCAACAGCACGGCGGAAATCCACATTCCGGCCGCCGCGAGCGTCGCCGTGCGGGTCGGCGGCAAGCCGGTCGAAGATTCTAGCGAAGTGCGGCTCGTGAGCCGCGACGCCGTGAAGGCGGTGCTGGCGGCCGGCCCCGGCGCTCACCGCTTCACCGCTGGCTAGGGGAAGAGAGCGATGACGATCGAGACAGTGGCGTCGACGGCAAACCCCGTAGCCGATCGAGCCTTGAGGGGGCCGCTGGCCTTCGCCATCGGCTGCTTCCTGATCTGGGGGTTGGCCTATGGGCTGCTCGACGTGCTCAACAAGCACTTCCAGGAGACGCTGCACGTCGGCAAGGCGCAGTCGACCTGGCTGCAGATCGCCTATTTCGGCGCCTATCTGATGATGAGCCTGCCTGCCGGGCTCCTCCTGCAGGCCAAGGGCTACCGGTTCGGGATCGTTTTCGGGCTGGCTGTCACCGCCGTGGGCGCTTTGCTGTTCATCCCCTCGGCCCAGGCCGCCAGCTTTCCCTACTTCGTCGGCTCGATGTTCGTGATGGCGAGCGGCCTCTGCTTCCTGGAGACCGCCGCCGACACCTATGTGAACGTCCTAGGGGCGCCCGAACGGGCGCCGCAGCGGCTCAACCTCGCCCAATCCTTCAACGCGCTCGGCGTGTTCATAGGCCCGCTGATCGGCGGTTCGCTGTTCTTCGGCGGCGCCCTCACCGAGGCGGCCGGCGGCGAGCAGCGGGCCGTGCAACTGGTCTATCTGGTGATCGCGGTCATGGTGCTGATCTTCGCCGCCGTGGTGGCCCGAGCCCATCTGCCGGAGATCCGCGACGCCGTTCATTATCCGTCCGCAGAGGGGGAGGCCGGCCAGGGCCAGCGCCTGTGGGCGCAGCGCCACTTCGTGTTCGGGGTGGCGACCCAGGCCCTCTACATCGGCGCCCAGGTGGGCATCGGCGCCTTCTTCATCAACCTAGTCGTCGAGACCTGGTCAGGACTGAGTTCGCGCGATGGCGCCTTCCTGCTGTCGATCGCCGCGGCCGCCTATCTGATCGGACGGTTCGCCACCACAGCCCTCTTGTTGAAGTTCCGCCCCCGGGCCGTGCTGACCCTCTATGGCGCGGTCAACGTCGTCCTCTGCCTGGTGGTCGCCGCGGGGATCGACAAGATTTCGGCTATCGCCCTGATCGCCAGCTTCTTCTTCATGTCGACCATGTTTGCGACCATCTTCACGCTCGGCGTCGCCGACCTTGGCCCCGCGACCAAGCGAGGATCCTCGATCATGGTGATGGCCATCGGCGGCGGGGTGCTGTTGCCCTATCCGATGGGTTTGATCGCCGAGCAGCACGCAACCGCGACCGCCTTCCTTCTGCCGGCCGTATGCTTCGCGGTCGTGGCGCTCTACGGCTGGAAGGGCGCAGAGCGGCCTACCGGTCGACCGGCGCCACGATCAGTCTGACGCCGGCTCGCTCGACGTACTGAGCCGCCTCGTCGCCGAGGCCGTCGTCTGTGACCAGGATCGCGACATCCTCCAGCGCGCACAGCACGTGGGCGGCGGAGGCTGCGAACTTGCCGCTGTCGACCATCAGCACGATCTCGTCGGCTTGGCTCAGCAGCCGGCGCTCGGCCTGGACCAGCAGCACGTCGCTCTGCATCACGCCATGGCGGCCGACCGCCTGGGCGCCCATGAACATCCGGGTGGCGTGAAAGCGGCTGACCCCATCCTCGTCGAAGGGGCCCAGGACGATGTTCTGTTCTCGGAACAATTGTCCGCCCGGGATCGAGATGCGGGTGTTCGGCTGCGGGAGGAGGGCGCTGACGATGTGCAGCGAGTTGGTCAGGACTTGCAGGCCCAGCGGTTCGAGATGCGGGCACATTTGCAAGGTGGTCGAGCCGCCGTCGATGATCACGGCTTCGCCCGGCCGACAGAGGGCGGCCGCCGCTCGGCCGATGGCGGCCTTCTGTTGTGGTTGGCGGCCGATATTTTCGTGAAAGGGGACGCCCGTGAGGCGCTGGATGTCGCCCTCCGCCGGCGTTTCAATCTCGGCGAGACGCGCGCCGCCGCGGACCCGGACGATGTGGCCTTCGGAGGCCAGGCGTTCCAGGTCGCGGCGCAGGGTGGCCGGCGAGGCGTCGACCCGGCGATCGAGTTCCTTGAAGCCGATGAAGCCGCGCTCCTGCAGCATCTGCAGGATCAATTGCTCGCGTTCAGCGGCGTGCATGCGAGTCCTCGATGATTGATTGCGAGGCCTATTTCAGTCGGTTTGCGGCCGACTGCAATCAACTCCGATCATTTCGTCGGTTCAGACGATCCCGGCGCCAAGCCTGACAGCCTTGCGCTCCTGGGCCTTGCGATCGCGCCAGCCGCTGGTCCGATACATATCAAGCACGTCGATGGCGCCTCCGGCCTCCAGGCGCGCCATGGCCAGGATCGGGCTGACATCGGTGCGGTAGGCGCGGCGCAGCGCCTGGAAGCCCATCATCACGTCGTTGTCGGCTTGAGCATGGCGGAGGGCCTCACGGTCAACGATCACGGCCTTGGCGTAGGCGCCCAGAATGGCCTCGGCTGAGGAGAGCATGCTTTCGATCGGATCGGTGACGTTATGCGACTGGTCGATCATGTAGGCCGGGTTGAAGCCGTCGCGGGGCGCGAGCTCGGCCTCGACCAGCTCATTGAAGATCAGGAACAGCTGGTGGGGGTTGATGCTGCCGCAGTCCAGGTCGTCGTCGCCGTACTTGCTGTCGTTGAAGTGGAAGCCGCCCAGCTTTCCGAAGCGGTGCAGGCGGGCGACGATCTGCTCTATGTTCACGTTCGGCGCATGGTGGCCGAGGTCCACTAGGCACTGGGCCTTGGGCCCCAATTGCTGCGCGGCCAGGATGCTCGATCCCCAGTCGGAGATGACCGTCGAATAGAAGGCTGGCTCGAACATCTTGTGCTCCAGCAGCATCCGCCAATCCGTCGGGAGCGCCTTGTAGATCTGGCTCGCGCTGTCGAGATATCGGTCCAGCGACGCGCCCAGACTCTGTTGGCCTGGAAAGTTGGTTCCGTCCGCAAGCCACACGGTCAGGGCCTTGGAGCCCAGCACCCGCCCAATCTCGATGCACTCGATATTGTGCTCGATCGCCTGGGCGCGCACGGCGGGGGCGGTCGCGGTCAGGCTGCCGTGCTTGTAGGAAAGCGTTTGGCCCTCCTGATCCTGGAAGGTGTTGGAGTTTACCGCGTCGAAGCCAAGGCCGAGCGCGGAGGCTTCCTCACGCAGACCCACATAGTCAGCAACACGATCCCAAGGGAAATGGGGCGAGACGCGCGGCGTGGCGCGGCCCAGCTGCTGGACCACGGCGCAGTCCTCCAGCTTCTCGTGGATGTTGGTCGGTTCGCCGGGAATCGGAAACTTGGCGAAGCGGGTGCCGCCGACCCCGCTGCCCCAGGTGGGCAGGGCGACTGAGAAGTCGGCCACCTTGGCCTTCACCGCCTCCACGTCGATCCCGCGCCGTTCGAGCGCGCGGCCCAGGCTGTCATACTCGTCGCGCAGAGCATCGTAGCGCGCGGCGTTGTGGTCGGCGATCTGGTCGCCGCAGAGGGGAAGTCCCGTCATGTCGCCGTGCTCCGTTGTCGATCTTAGCGCGTGAACGCCTGGGCGTTGCCGGCGTCGACATTGATGATGTTGCCCGTGGACTTCGACGCCGCGTCGGAGACCAGGAAATAGACCGCCTCGGCGATATCGTCCGGCAACACGTTGCGCTTCAGCATCGAGCGCTTGCGATAGAATTCCTCAAGCTCATCACCGGCGTCGATGCCGTAGGCGTCCGCGCGCTCCTTGCGCCAGTCGCCGTCCCAGATGCGCGAGCCTCGGATCACTGCGTCTGGGTTGACCGTGTTGACCCGAATGCCGTGCTCGGCGCCTTCCAGGGCCAGGCAGCGGGCCAGGTGCAGCGATGCAGCCTTGGCCGAGGCGTAGGCTGCGGCATTGGGCGTAGCGGCCAGCGCGTTCTTCGAGCCGACGAAGACGATGGCCCCGCCATGCTGCCGCTTCATCAGCGGGAAGGCGGCGCGACTAGCCAGGAAATAGCCCTCGACCAGCACACTGTGATTGCGTCTCCAGAGCTCGACGGTGGTCTCCTCGATAGGCGCCGAGGAGGCTAGGCCCGCATTGGCCACCAGGATGTCCAGGCCGCCATATTCGCGGGCGGCGGTTTCAAAGGCCGCAGCGATGTCAGTCTCGCTGGTGACGTCGCACAGCTGAGTGCGGACCACGTCGTGGCCGAAGCGGGCCCGGAGTTCGTCGCCGGTCGTCGACAGGGCCGCCACATCACGGTCGGTCAGAACAACGCAGGCGCCTTCGCTCAGCAGTCGCGTCGCGCAGGCCGCACCAATCCCGCCCGCCGCCCCGGTGACCAGTGCAACCTTGCCGACCAGCGGCTTGGGTTTGGGCATCCGCTGCAGCTTGGCCTCTTCCAGGGCCCAATACTCGATGGCGAAAGCCTCGGATTCCGGGAGGCCCACATAGTCGCCGATGGCGTTCGCGCCGCGCATCACATTGATGGCGTTGGCATAGAATTCACCTGCCAGGCGGGCCGTGGTCTTGTCGGCGGCGAAGGTGAAGCGGCCGACGCCGGGCAGCAACACGACCACGGGATTGGCGTCGCGCATCTTCGGGTCGGCCGGTCCGGCGTTGCGGGCGTAGTAGGCGCCGTAGCCCTGGCGATAGGCTTCCAGCGCCTGGGCCAGATAGGCGTCGTTGCCGATCCGGGCCGGGTCCAGGGTCAGCGGCGTGATCTTAGTGCGCAGGAAGTGGTCGGGGCAGGAGGTGCCGATGGCGGCCAGCCGCAGGAAGTCCTGGGAGCCGACGAAATCCAGGGTCTCGGCGTCGTCGCTGAAATGGCTGATCTTTCCCTGCGCACCGGTCATCAGGCCTCGAAGCCGGGGCGCCAAGTTGGCGGCGATCTGGGCGCGCTGGTCGGAGGGGAGCGGCGCCACGGCTCGTCCGCCGAAGGCCGGCTTCAGGGCAAGCTTGGCGTTCAGATAGGCCGCCGCGCGGGCGATCAGATCGACGGTGTTGTCGTAGCAGGCCTTTGAGCTCTCGGCCCAGCAGATGATCCCGTGGCCGGCCAGCATGACTCCGCGCAGCCCGGGGTTGGCGGCCGCATAGTCGCGCAGGCGCAGGCCAAGATCGAAACCCGGCCGCTTCCAGTCGAGCCAGCCGACCTCGCCTCCATAGATCTCCCGCGTAGCCGCCTCGCCGCCGGAGGAAGCGGCCAGGGCGATCACGGCGTCGGGGTGAACGTGGTCGACATGTTCAAAGGGCAGATAGGCGTGCAGCGGGGTGTCGATGGAAGCAGCGCGCGGGTTCAGGTCGAACGTGCAGTGGGGCAGGTAGCCCACCATCTCGTCTTCGTGCTCGACACCGCGATAAAGGCCTTCAAGCTGCAGAAGCTTGCCGAGATAGAGGGTCGAGAAGCCGTCCAGCTGCATCGAACCGATGTCACCGCCCGAACCCTTCACCCATAGGACCGTCGTGGCTGCGCCGGTCAGCGGATCTCGGTCCAGGATTTTGGCCGACGTGTTGCCGCCGCCAAAGTTCGTGATCGTCAGGTCCGACCCCAGCAGGTTCGAGCGATAGAGCAACAGCTCTGCGGGAGAGAGGGCCGCGGCGGTTTCATCCGACCATCGGGACGCGGGAATTTGAAAGCGGATGGCGCTGTCGCTCACGGCGCTCTCGACGGGACTGCTCATGAGGCAATGCTAATCAGGGCGCTGGCGCGTCGCAATCATCTTCGATAGAAAATGATCAAAATAGATCGCGGGGTGGAATTTTGAGCGGTGGAGCCGTGGTGGTGCTGGACGTGGGCAAAACCAACGCCAAGCTCACCCTTTGGGATGAGGGCGGCGCCTTGTTGGAGCGGCGGTCACGAGCCAACGTCGTTGTCCAGTCGGATCGCTATCGCGTCCTCGACGCCGCGGGGGTCGAAGCTTGGTTGGCCGACACCCTAGGAGATTTTGCGGACCAGGCTGAGGTCGGGGCCATCATCCCGGTCGCACACGGCGCCGCCGCGGCGCTGATCCAGGATGGCCGGCTCTGGACGCCGCCGATGGACTATGAGGAGGAACCCGATCCGGCCGACCGCGCAGACTATGATCGGGGCCGTGACGCCTTCGCGCTGACCGGTTCGCCACGGCTGCCCCAAGGCCTGAACCTTGGGATGCAGTTGCATCGATTGGAGCGGCTGACCGCCCCTTGGCCGCGAGATCTGCAGATTGTCACCTGGCCGCAGTATTGGGCTTGGCTGCTGTGCGGGCAGACGGCCAGCGAACTGACTAGCCTTGGCTGTCACACCGACCTATGGCGCCCTGGCGATGGCCGCCATAGCGCAATGGCTATCGCACGCGGCTGGGCGCAGCGGCTGGCCCCCCTGCGGGCGGCGGCCGATGTCCTGGGGCCGATCAGCACAGCGTGGGCCAAGCGCACCGGACTGCCTGTCACCTGCCAGATCCATTGCGGGCTCCACGACAGCAACGCCGCGTTGCTGGCGGCCCGAGGGCATGCAGAGATCGCGATGGGCGACGCCACCATCCTGTCGACCGGCACCTGGTTCGTGGCGATGCGCTCGTTGGCCGATCACGGGAACGTGGCGGCCCACGACCTCGTCGAGAGTCGTGATTGCCTGATCAATGTCGATGCCGATGGCCGGCCTGCGCCGTCGGCTCGCTTCATGGGGGGCAGGGAGGCCGAGTTGCTCGTTGGGGCAGACATCTCCGCCCTCACCGAAAACTACGATTCCGACGTGTTGATCGGCAGACTGCCGGCCCTGATCGAGCGTGGCGTGTTCGCGTTGCCCGGCGTCGTGCGCGGCGTCGGACCATTCCCTGATGGCCCGGGCGGATGGGAGAACGAGCCTGACGACCAACTCGACCGCGCCGCCGCCGTGGGCCTCTATCTGGCCCTGATGGCGGACGTCGTCCTCGATCTTGTCGGTTCACGCGAGCGGCTGGTGATCGAGGGGCGGTTCGCCGAGGCTCAGGTCTTCGTGCGGGCCCTCGCCGCCTTGCGTGCTCGGCAGAGTGTCTATGTCTCCAAAGCCCAGGACGATGTGCCCTATGGCGCCCTGCGGCTGCTGAGGCCAAGCCTTGTTTCGGCCTCGCCGCTCACGCCTGTCACCCCGCTTCCTCTGGACATTTCGCAATACGTTCGCCGCTGGCGCGCGCTCGCGCAGGGGGATGATCACAGGGGGCGGACGGCTCGGCGCTAGCGGGGAGCGGAGCGGGATTCCGAGCCGGGCGGAACGCTGATTCAACCTTCATTGCTGGGCGAGAAGGGGACGACCCCGGCGCAAGCCGGGGCCGCCGCGCGCCGTTAGCGGGCCATGTTCAGGACCTGGACCTGGGTGAACTCCTTCAGGCCCTCTTCGCCCAGTTCGCTGCCGACGCCGGAGAGCTTGGCCCCGCCGAACGGCAGGTGCGGCTGCAGGTCGGCATGCTTGTTGATCCAGACCGTGCCGGACTCCATGCCGGCGGCGAGGTCCCAGGCGCGCTCGGCGTCCTTGGCCCAGATCGAGCCGCCGAGGCCGTAGTCCGAGGCGTTGGCGCGGGCCACCGCGTCGGCGGCGTCCTTGAACTTGATCAGCGGCAGCACCGGGCCGAACTGCTCCTCGTCGACCAGCTTGGAGCCGTCGGTGATGTCGCGCACGATGGTCGGGCGGATGAAGTAGCCGGTGTCGCCGGCGCGGGCGCCGCCGGCGATCACCTTGCCGTCGCGCTTGCCGGCCTCGATGTAGTCGAGGACCTTGTCGAACTGGGCCTTGTTCTGCAGCGGGCCGAACTGGGTGCCCTGCTCCAGGCCATCGCCGACCACGGCCGCATCGGCGAGCTTGGCCAGCTCCTCGCACATGGCGTCGTAGATGCTCTCGTGGATGTAGACCCGCTTGGCGGCGATGCAGACCTGGCCGGAGTTCTGGAAAGCGGCGGCGAAGATCTTCGGCGCGGTCTCGACCGGGTCGACGTCGTCCAGCACGATGGCCGCGTCGTTGCCGCCCAGCTCCAGGGTGACGCGCTTGAGGGCGTCGGCGGCGCCGGCCATCACCCGCTTGCCGGTCTCGGTAGAGCCGGTGAAGCTGATCTTGCGGATGTCGGGGTGGCCGGTGATCGCCGCGCCCAGGTCGTTGGCGTCGGCGATGATGTTGAGCACGCCGGGCGGGACCAGGTCCTTGACCAGTTCGGCGATCTTCAGGGTCGAGAGCGGCGTGGTCGCGGCCGGCTTCAGGACGATGGTGTTGCCGGCCAGCAGGGCGGCCGGAACCTTGAAGGACATCAGGATCAGCGGGAAGTTCCAGGGCACGATGGCCCCGATCACGCCGAGCGGCTTGCGGCGGATCTCGACGCGGCCCGTGGCGTCGTCCTGGACGGTCTTGGCCGGCAGGTCGAGGCTGGCGAAGTAGCGGAAGAAGGCCGCAGCCCCGAACACCTCGCCCATCGCCGCCTGCAGCGGCTTGCCCTGTTCCTGGGTCAGCAGGCGCGCGAGCTCGGGCGCGGCGCCCTGGATGGCGTCGGCCATGGCCAGCAGCGCCTTGCGGCGCTCGTCGATCGAGGTGGCGGCCCAGGCCGGGAACGCGGCCTTCGCGGCGGCGACCGCCTGGTCGAGCTGGGCCTTGGAGGCGCGCGAGCAAACGGCGACGCGTTGCTCGGTGGCCGGATTGATCACGTCCATCGTCGCGTCGCCGGCCACCAGTTGGCCGCCGATCAGGAGCTTGAAGTCAGGCGTAGCAGTCATGGCGGAGCGTTCCTTCCTAATTTTGCGCGCCACGCTCGGCCTGTTACGCAACGGCGGTCAAGCCGGGATCTAGTCGGGCAGGGCGAAGGCCACGACCTTGTCGCCGCGCCTGGTGTCGCCCTTGGCGTGGCCGCCGGCGGCGATGACCACGTACTGGCGGCCCTTCCAGACATAGGTCATCGGAGTGGCCTGGCCGCCGGCCGGCAGGCGGCCCTTCCAGAGCTCGCGGCCGGACTTGGCGTCGAAGGCGCGCAGGTAGTCGTCCATCGCCGCGCCGATGAACACCAGGCCCGAGGCGGTGGCGATCGGGCCGCCGAAATTGGGCGTGCCGACGCCGCGAACGAAGAACTGCGAGCCGGGCGCCAGGTCGCCGGTGGCGCCGAGCGGGGTGCGCCAGAGCACCTGGCCGGTGGTCATGTCGACGGCGCTCAGCAGGCCCCAGGGCGGCGGGTTGCAGGGCAGACCGAGCGGCGAGCGCAGCAGTTCGCGCCGCATGCCGTAAGGGGCGCCGGCCTGGGGGCTGATCTCGAGGTCGGGGTTGGCCTGTTTCTCGCCGGCGACCTTGCCGGCCGGGACCAGGGTGACCTTGTGCAGGGCCGAGGAGGTGTTGATGAACGCCACGCCCCGGCGCGGATCGAAGGCGATGCCGCCCCAGTTCGAACCGCCGCCGGTGAAGGGGTAGAGGATCGTCCCTTTGGTGCTGGGCGGGGTGTAGAGCCCCTCGTTGCGGGCCCCGGCGATCAGCTTGCGGCAGGCGTCCTTGTCCCAGGGCGTCAGGCCGAAGGCGTCGTCCGGGGTGATGCGGCTGGGCGCCAGCGGCGCGGGCGCCACCGGGAAGGGCTGGGTGGGGGAGAGCACCTCGCCGACCTCGCCGCCCTGGGGGACGGGGCGCTCCTCGACCGGGATGATCGGCTGGCCGGTCTCGCGGTCGAGGGTGAAGACCAGGCCCTGCTTGGTGGTCTGGATCACCGCCGGGCGGACCGGGCCGCCGCGGTAGCCGAGCATGGCCAGGGTCGGCTGGGCCGGGACGTCGTAGTCCCAGACGTCGTGGTGGGTGGTCTGGAACGCCCAGGCGACCTGGCCGGTGGCGGCGTGGACGGCGACCACCGAGTTGGCGTGGGCGGCGTTGCCGGGGCGCGCAGCGCCGTAGAAGTCGGGGCTGGGGCTGGAGGTCGGCAGGAACACCAGGCCGCGGGCCGGGTCGGCGGACATCGGGGCCCAGACGTTGGCCGCGCCGGCGACGACACCGGGGCCCGCCGCCTGCAGCGGGTCGTAGGTCCAGCGTAGCGCGCCGCTGACCGCGTCGAAGGCATGGACCGCGCCGGGCGTCTCGCGGACCCGCTGGTTGTCGTCGATCGAGGAGCCGACCACGACGATCCCGTCGATCACCACCGGGGCCGAGGTGATCTGCGCGCCGTCCGGGCGGGCCAGCCGCGCGCCCGGCATGGCGTCGACCTGGCCGGCCTGGCCGAAGCCGGGGCAGGCGCGGCCGCTGGCGGCGTCGAGCGCGAAGAGCCGCCGGTCGTTGGTCGCCATGAAGATCCGCTCGGCGCAGGGGGCGTCGGCCGGGGCGGCGGGATCGCGCCAGTAGGCGACGCCGCGGCAGTTGAAGCTGTTGGGATAGCGCAGGGCCGCCTCGATCTTCGGGTCGAAGGTCCAGAGCGCCTTGCCGGTTGCTGGGTCGTGGGCGCTGGCGACGTTGAACGGGCTGCAGAGATAGAGCCGGCCGCCGGCCAGGATCGGGGTCGCCTCGAACGCCGCACGCTGGACCGCGTCGGCATGGGTCTTCATGTGGCCGGTGGAGTAGGTCCAGGCGAGCTTCAGCCCCTTCACGTTGGCCGGGGTGATCTGGGCGGCGGGCGAGAACCGCTGACCCCCGGCGTCGCCGCCGTAATAGGGCCAGTCGGCCTCCGGGGCCGCGGCGGGCGGGGCCGCCGGCGGGCTGCAGGCGGCGAGGGCGCAAAGCGCGGCGACGGCGAGACGCTGGATCATGGCCCGATGTTTCGCGCCGGCCGCGGCCTTGAGAAGCGGCCTGGGACGAGCGGCGAGCCGGGCGGGGCGAGTGGTGAGGATCGCGGGGCGCGCGCCTAGGGTTTCTACCGATGGCGAGGGGGCGCCGACGGGCGGACAATCATGGACAGCAGGAGGGCCGGCCCGCCGGTCCTCGCCGAACCCAGAGAACGACCATGCGGACCCTTCCGGCCATCGTCAGTTCCGTCGCGTTTCTACTTGCAGGTCCAGAGGTCGTCCTGGCCCAGCCGAAGCCCGCGCCGGCCGCGTCGGCGCCGGGGGCCGGGGCGGAGCTGCCGCCGCAGGAGGTCGAGGAGGACGCCCTGAAGGCGCTGAAGCGCATGGGCGCGTACCTGGACACCCTGAAGACCTTCGGGCTGACCGCGAACACCACCCTGGAGGTGGTGACCGTCGACGGGCAGCGGCTGCAGCTGGATGGGGTGACCACCTACAAGGTGCGGCGGCCGAACGGCTTCGTCATCGACCTGAAGAGCGACATCAAGAACCGCACCTTCATCTATGACGGCAAGACCTTCACGATCTCCGCGCCCGAGCTGAAATACTATGCGACCGTGCCCGCGCCCGGCAGCAACATCGCCACGCTGGACGCCATCCACGACCGGTACGGGATCTCGCTGCCGCTGGAGGACCTGTTCCACTGGAACGGCGACAAGACCCGCGAGGACCAGCTGATCTCGGGCTTCGTGGTCGGGCCGGCGACCATCGACGGGGTGGCGACCGAACAATACGCGTTCCGCGAAAAGGACATGGACTGGCAGGTCTGGATCCAGAAGGGCGAGCGGCCGCTGCCCAAGAAGCTGGTGATCATCGACAAGACCGACCCGACCGGCCCGACCTATGTCGCGCGGCTGAGCTGGACCGAGAACCCGCAGCTGACGCAGCAGGACTTCACCTTCACGCCCGCAAGCGACGCCAAGCCGATCCGGCTGATGGCGCAGCGCTGAGGAGGCCGCGATCATGTCCAAGGCGCCCCTTTACCGTGCGACCCTCGGGGCCGCGATCGTCTCGATCGTCGCCATGGCGGCGTTCGACAGCTATGCGCGCGGCCGCGGCGGCGGCGGCCTGCGTGGCGGCGGCATGTCGAGCATGAGCCGCGGCTCGTCGATGAGCCGCGGGAGCATGGGCGGTGCCTCGCGCAGCATGAGCGTGCCGCCGCGACAGAGCAGCTCGATGAACCGGTCGAGCTATGGCGGCGGACGCTCCCAGGCCGGCTCCAGCGCGCGTGCGGCCGGGGGCCAGGGCGCTAACGCCAGCGCCCGCCCGGCCGCGGGCCAGGGAGCATCCGCCGGCAATCGTCCCGCCGCCGGGCAAGGCGCCTATGCCGGAAATCGCCCCGCCGCAGGGCAGGGCGGCCGCGCCGACGCCGGCCAGCTGCCGGCGCGCGGCGACGGCAACCGCGGCAACAACAACACGATCAACCGGGGCGACATCAACGCCGGCAACAACATCAATATCGACGCCGACAACGACTGGGGCTGGAGCGGCTGGGACGACCATCCGATCGGCGCCGGAGTCGCCTTCGGCGCCGCTGCGGCGGTGACCTCGGCGGCGGTCTACGGCTCGATGTACTATGCGCTGCCGTACGGCTGCTCGCCCTACTACACGTCCTACTATTACTGCGGCGGCATGTACTACGAGCCCCGCTACGAGGGCGACACGGTGGTCTATGTAACGGTGCCGGATCCGGCCCAGGACCAACCCCCGCCGCAACCTCCGCCGCCGCAGCAATAGGGCCGCCGATGATCGATGCGCGTTTCTGGCGAGCCGCGTTCGCCGCCGGCCTCCTGGTCCTGACGGCTGCGCCTGGCCCGGCGGCCGCCCAAGCCGGGGCCGCCCAAGCCGGGGCCGCCCAAGCCGGCGTCGCCAAGCCCGACCCCACCCCGCCGGTCCCGACCTTCACGCGCAGCCTGGCGTCGTTCGCCAAGTCCAACCCCGCCCCGAAGTGTTTCGACCGCCGGACCGAACCCTATACCGGGGTGTCGGACGCGCACTTCCATCCGCGGCCGTTCGGCGGCCAGGCGATCGAGCCGACGACTCTCTTCCAGTACTTCGACAAGGCCGGGGTGCGGTTCGTGACCTATATGGGCATCGGCCAGTCGCTCGATATGAAGTCGGACTGCACCTACTACCTGAACTGCCCGGGGGTGAAGGCGCTGCCCAGCATCAAGAACGACTTCGTCAACGGGCAGGAGATGAAGGTCTATCCGCACGACAACGTCCACATCACGCTGTCGATGACGTTCGTGGATCTGGCCCATCCCGAGGGCGCGGTGGAGACCATCAAGCTCTACGACCGCGAGTTTCCGGGGATGTTCGCCTGGATGGGCGAGGCCAACGTTATGAAGCAGGCGTTGCTGGGCAACGGCTTCGAGCCGCCGACCTTCGAGAGCATCGACCGCTGGGCCCCGTTCATGAAGGTGCTCGAGCAGCGCGGCATCCCGCTCACCGTCCACGCCGACCTGGGCAACGACGCCGAGCCGACCAAGTTCGTGCCGCTGATGCAGCACGTGCTGAAGACCTATCCGAACAACAAGATCGTCTGGGCGCACATGGGGCTCTCGAAAGAGCTGACCAAGATGAACCCCAAGCTGCATGTGGCGATCATGCGCAAGGCGCTGGATACCTATCCGAACCTGATGCTCGATATATCGTGGGACGTGATTTACAACGCCTACTACCAGTACGGGCAGGACTTCATCGACCTGTTCAACGCCTATCCGACCCGGATCCTGAACGGCTCGGACTTCGTCGCCGCCGGCGACAAGCCGTTCGAGCAGTATTGGAAGGAGCTGGAGATCACGAGCCGCGTCAACCGGCGCCTGAACGACGAGGCGTTCCGCCAGATCGCGCTGGGCGAGAATTACTTCCGTCTGCTGAACCTGGACTACGTCGCGCCGCCGGTCTGCCGGGCCGGCCGCTAGCCTCAGAAGGCCAGCGAGAAGTCGGTGACGAAGGTGAAGCCGTTGCCGCCGACGGGAATGGGATAGGCCGTGTAGCCGACCGGCGAGTTCTTGACCCACAGGCCCATCATGTTCACCCGCAGATCGCGGCGCTGGAACGGGTAGTAGTTGAGCCCGAGGGCGAGGTCCCAGGGATCGCCGTACTGGCCGAAAACTTGCGACCCCGAAGCGTAGAGCATCAGCGTCTTGGGGATGACCATGGCCGAGGCCTGGAGCGAGTAGCCCTGATCGAAGAAGTCGTCGCGGGGAATGACGCCCTCGAACTTCAGCGGGTCCAGCCAGCGGGCGTAGTATTCGCCCTCCAGCGCGTAGCCGTTGTATTTGAAGGCCGCGGCCAGGGCCATCATCTGATAACGGACCTCGGTGATCCGCCCCGTCCCGAAGGCGGTGGTGTTAAAGATCAGGGTCCCGTCGGACAGCCGGATCTGGGTGTTCTCGATCGACTCAGTGCCCGGCTGCGACTGCGGCGTCTCGGTGCTGTGCGTGTAGTGCGCGCTGAACAGGGTCGCGAGCTTCTGGTGGTCTTCGAAGTCGCCCATTCCGTTGGCCGGCCCGAACTCCTTGGTCGTCGGCATCCAGGTCAGGGCGCCGGAGAAGGTGTCTATGTTGGCGTCTAGCTGGCGGGCTTGGACGCCGAGCGCGCTGAGGTTGTTGGCGAGCATCACCCGGTATTCGAGGCCGTCGACGATCTTGCCGTCGGCCCAGACGCCCTGCGTGTAGGACCCGCGGAAGAACTCATCGGCGATGGGCCGGTTGTCGTTGCGGAGCCAGTAGGGGAAGGTGCGGTTGGTCGAACGGGTCGAGGGCACCGACTGGATCCCGAAATAGGCCTTGAAGTGTTCGTTGAAGGTCCAGTTGAGGTTGCCGGCGGCGACCACCTGGGCGCCGAGCCCCTGGCTGGCGTTGGATGTCCAGACATAGGCGTTGTAGCCGAACCGCGGATCGAACAGCCAGCCGCGCAGGGTGATCTGCACCTTCGCCAGTTGGAAGTCCTCGCGCGGGGTGACGTCGAAGGGCTGGCCGAAGGTGCTCGTATAGGTGTGGTCCATGCCGTGCTGGTTCAGATAGCGCAGGTAGCTGACCAGGCCGAGGTTCACCTCGCCGGCGTCCGAGCGCATCAGGATCACGCCCTTGCCGGGCTCGAAGCCGCCCCACTTGGCGCCCTTGGGCGGGGCCTCGGAACGCTGACTGAGCTGGAGGTTCGGCTGCGCGTCAGGGGGCGGCGGCGGCGGCGCGGGGTCGCCGGCCACGAGGCTGAACTGGCGCGAGAGGGCGTCGATGCGCCGGGCGCGGGCTTCCTCGGCGGCCTTGGCGGCGGCCGACTCCGCCTTCAACGCCTCGATCTCGCGGCGGATGTCGGCGAGCGCCGCGTCCGAGGCGCCGGGGGGCGGCCGGCGGGGGGCCCGGCGGGGGGGGTTCTTTG
>NZ_JAPMTQ010000019.1:0-43404 GCF_026411515.1 Phenylobacterium sp. 58.2.17
CAGCTCGCCGGCGACGTGCCAGGCCAGGGCCGGGAACGGGCTGCGGCCGGGCAGGGGCTCGCCCTCGGCCTCGGCCGCGGCGGTCTCGCTCAGCAGCCGCGCGCGGATCATCTTGTCCAGCACCGCCCGCCGCGCCGCCCGCGCCGCCTCGGGGCGCCTGTCCGGCCGCCGCGCTTCCGGCGACTGCGGCAGCGCGATCAGCAGCGCCTGCTCGCCGTCGGTCAGGGTCTCGGGCTCGTGGCCGAAGTAGGAGAGGCTGGCGGCCCGCACCCCCTCCAGATTGCCGCCATAGGGGGCCAGCGTCAGGTACAGCGCCAGGATCTCGCGCTTGGACAGCCGCGCCTCGATCTGAACCGCGCGGACCATCTCGATCAGCTTGGCGGGCAGGGTCCGTGGCCGCGGCTCCAGCAGCCGGGCGGTCTGCATGGAGAGCGTCGAGGCCCCGGAGCTGACCCGCCCGGTCGCCAGCGCCGAGCCCGCCGCCCGCGCCACCGCCAGCGGATCGACCCCCGGATGGATCCAGAACCGCGCGTCCTCGATGGCCACCAGCCGCTTCTGGAATGTCGGGTCCGTCCGCGCCAGGTCGGCCCGAATGCGCCAGCGCCCGTCCTCCACCGGCAGCGCCCGCAGCCAGGCCCCGCGGCGGTCCAGCGCCACCGGCGAAGACCGCTGCGCCCGCCCCATATCGGGCGCCAGCGCCGCATCGGCCGCGAACACCGCGACCTCGACGCCCAGCAGCGCGATCAGGCCGAGGGTGATGGCGCGGATCTTTTCCTTCTCCCCTCGCGGGAGAAGGTGGCCCCGCGCAGCGGGGTCGGATGAGGGGGCATGCTCCCCCATCCGCGCAAACCGCCCTCGCCATGCCGCGGTCAGGCCTAGCAACCCCTCATCCGACGGGCTTCGCCCGCCACCTTCTCCCGCAAGGGGAGAAGGATCACCTTTCCTCCTCATGGCCCGGGCGCGATCACCGTGCGGCTGGCGCCGGTACGTGCGTTCAGGCTCGGACGGTACATGTCCTTGGCCTGCGCCCCCGGCAGCAGGAAGTCGCCCGGCGTCACCGCCCGCGCCACATAGGCGAAGGTGAAGTCGCCCTTGCCGGCCAGGTCCATGGCCGCGACATAGCGGTCGTCGCGGGCCTCCTGGACGTCGGCGCTGGAGAGCTCGCCGAGGAACTTGAACGGCCCGCTCTGCGCATCGTCCGGTCCCAGCACGGTCTCGATCTCGAAGCCGGCCGGCAGCGGGTCGTCCACCACCAGCGACATCGACCGGCTCTGGCCCGAGCGGCCCGAGACCACCACGATCACCCGCTCGCCCTGGGTCAGGGCCGAGGGATCGACCGCCCCGCCGGTGAACCCGACCAGCCGCTTGGACAGGCTGATGCCGTTGTCTTCGGCGGGCGGCGGGGCGACGGGCGTGCCGGTCACCGTCACCGTCCGCCACAGCGCGCCCTTGCCGGCGTTGACGAAGCGGGCCTCGGCCAGCTTGCCGACCGCCCAGCGCGGGGCGCCGCCGACCGCCGTCAGCGGCTGGGCGCCCTCAGCGTCGATGCGGATCGCCCCGGCCGCCTTCAGCATCCAGTGCGCGGCTTGCAGCAGGCGAGCCTGCTCCTGGGTGTTGAGGCTGTCCGGATCCTTGACCGCGTTCTCCAGCCGCTTCTGCAGCCCGCGCGCCAGGTCGGTCTCGCCGGCCTCGTAGGCCAGCGCCGTCACCGCGGCGATGTCGCGCAGCGGGCTCTGGTACCAGTCGGCCTCGTCGCGATAGCCAAGCGCGGCGATCGCCTGGCGGAAGGCCGAGCGGGCCCGGGCCTTGTCGCCCATCATCGCCAGTCCCGCGCCGACCTGGGCCTTGGCCAGCGGCGAGGCCTCGGTCTTCATCTGCACGTCGTGCCACCAGCGCAGCCGCGCCAGGTCGCCGCGCCCGCCCTTGGCCAGCACGTAGAGCGCATAGGCCGAAGCCCGGCTGCGCATCCGCTCGGTCGCCTTCTTGGAGGCGTCCGACCCGCCGGCCCACCAGTTCGGATACTCCATCCGGTAGGACACCGAGGCCCAGCCTTCCGGCCGCGAGACCTGGCGCATGGCGCTCAGCGCCCGGTCGACAGCCTCCTGCGGCACCGGCGTCCCGGCCTTCTGCGCTTCGAGCAGGAAGTCGGTGACATAGGCGCCCAGCCAGGGGTCGGCCTCGCCGTCGCCGACCCGCCAGAGCCCGAAGGCCCCGTCCAGGGTCTGGCGGTCCAGCAGCCGCCCGACCGCCCCGGCCAGGGCGACCGACGAGCGCTTCAGCTTCGGATCGCTGGCGACCTCCGCCGCATAGATCAGCGGATAGGCGGCCGACACCGTCTGCTCGGTGCAGCCATAGGGATAGCGCGACAGCGCGTTGGCGATCGGGGCCGGGTCGAAGCCGCGGAACGGCGAGTAGCTGACGTGCAGGGTGACGTCCCCGGCCGCCAGCCCGGCCAGCAGGCTCGAAGCCGGCGTGAACGCCGTCCCCGGCTGCTGCAGCTCGTAGGTCGTCCGGGTGATCGGGCTCCAGCCCAGCCGCGTCTGGATCGGATAATCCTTGGCGGTGGAGAAACCGGGGCCGGAGACCTTGAAGCCGACCTGGCCGATCCCGGCCCGGCCCGGGGCGCTGAACGGGATCTTCTCGGCCACGCGTTGGCCGAGCGCCAGCTGGAACGCCTTCTTGAACGGCGCCAGCACCCCGCCGCCGCTGGTCAGCTCGGCGACATAGGCGCCGACCTTGCCCTCGATGTTGTGCAGCTCCAGCGTCGCGAACGCCTTGTCGCCCGGCGCCAGGAAGCGGGGCAGGGCGAGGTCGGCGACCACCGCCTCGCGCACGGTCAGCGGCTTGCTGGCCGAGCCGACCGCGGTGTCGGTCCAGGCCACCGCCATCAGCCGCAGCTCGCCGTTGAACTGGGCGGCCGGCAGCTTGATCACCGCCTTGCCGTCGAGGCCGGTCTCGACCACGCCCGACCACAGGGCCACGGTCTTGATCGGCGTCACGCTCAGCCCCTCGCCGCCGATGCCGTCGGCGCCGAAGTTGACGTTGGCCGGCGCCCCCAGGTTCGGGTCCAGCAGCCGCCCGTAGTCATCGCGATAGTTCAGCGTCAGCGCCCGCTTGCCGAAGTACCACTTCACCGGATCGGGGCTCTGGAACTTGGTCAGCTGCAGGATGCCCTCGTCGACCGCCGCCAGGGTGACCCGCGCGCGGCCGCCGAATCCGGCGCCCTTGATGGTGATCGGGACCTCGACCAGCGCCTTGGAGTCGATCTTGGCCGGGGTGTTCAGCTCGACGGAGAGCTTCCGGTCCTTCGGATCCAGCGGCACATAGACCAGGCCCAACGCCCGCCGCGGCTTGGGCGAGGCGACCGGATCGCGCGGCTGCACCACGCTGACCAGCACATAGGCCCCGCCGCCCCAGGCGGCGCTGGTTTTCAGCTTCACCGTCGCCCCGTCCTTGCCGACGGTCACGGTCTTCAGGTCGATCAGCCGGTCGGTGGCGACCGCGATCTGCGCCTCGCCGGCATAGGGCGGCTTCAGGGTGATCTCGACGGTGTCGCCCTGCGCGTAGGGCTTGGCCCCGGCGCTGACCCGCACGAAGTCGGGGGCCTCGACGTCCTTGGCCGGCGCGCCCCAGCCGGAGGCGAAGCGGATGACGCTCTTGGCGCCGCCCGGTCCGGTCATCTCCAGCCGGTAGTCGCCCCAGCCCAGCCGCCGGCTGATCCGGGTCGGCTGGCCGGCGGCGAGGTTCACATTGGCCCGCGCCACGACCACGTCGCGGCTGGTCCGCCGCCACTGCCAGCGGCCGTCCTGCTGGAACCAGTCGTAGTCCCAGTTCTCCGAGATCAGGGTGTAGGTCGTGCCCGGCGCGGCGATCCGCTGGCCGGCCGCGTTCACCGCGATCAGGTCGATCAGCATGGTCGGGTCGCCCGAGCCGCTGGAGTCGCCCTGGTCGATCTTGGCGCCCAGATAGACGGCCTTGGTCCGCACCTTCAGGTCCAGGCCCTCGCGCACCGGGCGCCCGCCCGGCTCGAACACGCTGGCGGTGAAGCTGGCGGTCAGCGGCTGGGGCGTGTCGCCGGCTTCTTCCGAGGACAGCGCCAGCACCGCGCGGCCCTCGCCGTCGGTGACGGTCTGGCCGATCTCCAGGAACTTCTCGGCGAACGGCTCGCGCTGGTCGCCCCACTGATAGCCCTCGAAAGCCGGGAACGGGTTGGGATCGACCCGCAGCCGCGCCTCGCCCTGGGTCTGCAGCCCCGCGCCCGACGCGCCGTAGAGGAAGCGGGCGGTGACGTCGATGTTGCGGGTCTCGCCGGCCTTCAGCGGCACGGCCTCCTGGCCGACGGCGGTGACCGCCAGCCGCTGCGGCGCGAAGTCCTCGACCTGGAACGACAGCTCGCCGGCCGGCTTGTCCAGCCCGTCGATCTCCAGTCGGGCCAGCCACCGCCCGCGCGGCGCGCTCTTGGGCAGGGCGATGTCGACCGGCACGGCGCCCAGCGGCGCCTTGTCGAACGGGTAGCGCTTGTATTCCACGCCCGAGGGGCGGCGGACCACGATCGCGCCCTTGCGGTCCTTCACCGCCTTGGCCTCGCGGTCGCGCAGCAGGGCGTTCAGGTGCACCGTCTCGCCGGGCCGATAGATGCCGCGGTCGGCATAGAGATAGCCGTCGATCGCACTCTGCGTGGTGCGGCCCGAAACGCCGCTGTCCTCGGTGCGCCCGCCGATCCCCTGCTTGGACAGGTCCACTGGCGCGCGGTCGAGGTCCAGCACCGCCAGGTCGCCCTGCGCGCCATAGGCCATCACCATCTTGGCGTCGGCCGCGCCTTCGCCGTCCAGCAACGGGCGGTCGAACCGCACCCGGCCCTGCGCGTCGCTCTGGGCGACGGCCAGGTCCTCGCCGTTGCGGGCGACCAGGGTCACGCGCACGTTCGGCATGATCTTGGCGGTCTTCAGCGAGCGGACCACCACGTCCAGCGCCTCGGAGCCGTCATAGGCCGACAGCGCCATGTCGGTGAACACCACCCAGCGCCGCGCTTGGGCCGGCGGGTTGGGGTCGTAATCGTCCTCGCCGCCGTCGCTCTTGATCGAGCGCCCGCCCGAGGCGTCCCGCACCTTGATCACATAGGCGCCGGGCTTCATCTCCTTCAGCACCGCGCCCAGCGGGAACACCGTCGTCACCCGCTCGCCGGCGCCTTGCGTGGCGACCGGCAGCTCGCCCTTCCAGACCACCCGGCCCTCGTCGTCGGGGCTGTCGGAGCCGTAGTCGCCCGGCCACTCGCCCTCGGCGGTGGGGTCAGGGGCGCTGATCGACTTGCGCACCAGGTTGCGGTCGACGACCCGCCAGACCTCGACCGACAGGCGGCTGACATTGACCGTCTCGATCCCGACCCCGTCGGAATCCTCGCGCGGCAGGATCACGCCCTCGCCGGCGAACCCGACGAAGGGCGGGCGTTCACCAAAGGTAAAATCGACGTCGGCGTTGGCCGCCAGGGTCTCGCCGGTCTTGGCCGGCAGGCCCTTCAGCAAGGTCACCCGGCGGTCGGCGAAGCCTGTCCCGCCGATGCACAGCTCCGATCCCTTGACCGTCACGGCCGGCGTCCCGCCCAGGTCGGGCGAGATCAGCACGTAGTCGGCATAGGACTTGGCCGGGTCCAACGCCCGGGTCAGCTCGATGCAGGCCGCCGGCTGGTTGGCCGAGGTGTCGATCCGGTGGCGCCAGACCGCAAAGCCTTCGGGCTTGGGAATCCCCCGCCGCGCGGCCTTGGCGTCGCGCGGCTTGCCGAACAGCGACCAGCCCTGCGCGCCGGGCGCGGCGGCGCTCTCGGCCGCGGGCTTGGCCAGCCAGTCGACGCCCTTGGCCGACAGCACCCCGCCGCCGAACGCCGCGATCACCAGGCCGGCGGCCATCAGGCCGGGCATCTTGCTGGCGCGAAGCTTGGCCAGCCAACCCTTCGGAGTCGGCGTCGCCGGCGTCTGATCGCTCGCCATCGGTCTCTCTCAAGCTGGACAGAATGTCGCAGCGATGGGACGCGAAAGGCTCGGCCGCGTCAATCACGGGTAGGTAACGTTCCCCAGGCGCGTCCTCGGGATTTCGCCTGATTTCCCCGCCGACGCCGGCGCCTAGGCTCCTCCTCCCAGTCCCCCGAGGAGCGCGCCCATGGCCGACGATCTCAATCCCGCCGCCGCCCACCACTGGCTCGGCAGCGAAACCCTGAAGACGCGGGAAGGCGAGTTCCCGTTCAAGAACGGCTACCCGACCGCCGAGGCCGCCGCCCGCCTGCGCGAACGCCTGGTCTTCAACCGCGCCGTCGAGGCGTTCCTGGTGCAGATGCACGGCGTCTCCTGGCTCCACGTCTGGAAGGGCGTCGCTCAGGCCGGAACCGGCGCCCCCAACCAGCTGGTGCTCTGGGAACAGCTGATGGACGGCGAGACCCTGCTGCTCACCGGCAACACCGAGACCGTCTACGGCCTGGTCGCCATCGACCTGAAGCGCGACGGGCCGGTGGTGATCGAAGCGCCGCCCGGTTTGCTCGGCGGGGTCAGCGATCTCTGGCAGACCGAGACCCTCGGCATCGGCCCGACGGGCGCCGACAAGGGGCAAGGCGGCAAGCTGCTGCTCCTGCCGCCCGATCATGATGGGCCCGCGCCGGCGGGCTACATCGCCGCCAAGTCACGGACCTACGGCCTCGTCTTCGGCGTGCGCGGTTTCCAGGTCGACGGCAAGCCGGACAAGGCGGCTGAACTGATCCGCGGCACGAAAGTCTATCCGCTGTCCCAGGCCGCTTCGCCGCCGGCCCTCACGGTGTTCAACGGTTCGCGCCGCCAGGTCGACACGCTGTTCTCGGACGACGGCTCGTTCTTCGATGACCTGGCCTGGATGATCGCGCGCGAGCCGCAGGACGTGATCCCCAGCCACGAGCGCTTCCAGCTCGCCGCCATCGGCATCGAAAAGGGCAGGCCCTTCCAGCCCGATCCGGCCCGCCGCGCCTTGCTGGACGAGGCCGCGCGCATGGGCGGCGCCATCGCCCGCGCCAACAGCTTCGACAGCCAGGACGAGGCGCGCCTGGTCTATCCGGACCGAACGTGGGAATGGGCCTTCCTTGGGGGCAGCGCGGCCTGGGACAGCCAGGGCTACGTCAACACCGACCGCCGGGCCAGCTTCGCCTACATCGCCATCGGCATGTCGCCGGCCATGGTCGACAAGCATGTCGGCCTCGGCTCGCAATATCTCTGGACCCCGCGCGACGCGGACGGCGACTATCTGGACGGCGCCCGCAACTACCGCCTGCACGTGCCCGCCGACCTGCCGGTCAAGAACTTCTGGTCGGTGGTCGCCTACGACGCCGACAGCCGCTCGATCCTGCGCAGCGACCAGGCCTTCCCATCGGTCAGCACCTACACCGGGCCGCAGCCCAATCCGGACGGGTCGATCGACATCTGGTTCGGACCCAAGTCGCCGGTCGGCAGGGAAGGGAACTGGATCCAGACCGTTCCGGGCAAGGGCTGGTTCACCCTGTTCCGCTTCTACGGGCCGCTGGAGCCGTTCTTCGATAAGAGCTGGAAGCCGGGCGACATCGAGAAGGTCTAGGCGGCGTCAGGCCGGCGCGCAGCGCGCGCGCCGGCCGCCGTGGGTCAGTTCTGGTTCGGGCTGGCGGTGGCGATCTTCTCCATCGCGTCGCTGACCGTGAAGCTCGCCGCCTTGGCGCGCGGCGGGAACTCCTTGAAGGTCTCCAGCAACTTGGCGACGATCGCCTGCGCCGGCACCATGAGGAACATGCGTCGGGCGACGAAGTCGGCGTAGTTGATGCTTTCAGGGCCCCGCTCGAAAGGGTCGGAGCGGATGTTGTACATCATCGGCGCCCGCAGGCTGGTGAACGCACCCTGCCAGACGCCCAGCGGCGTGTGCGGGCCGATCTCCGTGTTCTGGGTCATGAACGCGATCTTCCAGTGCTTGACGCGCACCGCCATCAGGTCGCCGTCGTCGCTCCAGTAGGCGAAGCCCTGCCGCGGCCATTCCTTGGCCTCGCCCTTGAAGGCGGGGATCAGGTTGTTGCCGTCCAGGTGCACCTTGAAGGTCTTGTCGCCGACCTTGCCGCCCTTCTTGAGACGCTCGACGACATCGGCGTCGCCCGCCGCCGCGGCGAAGGTGGCCAGGAAGTCTTCGTGCGCGCAGATCTCGTTGATCACGCTGCCGGGCTTGATCGTCCCGGGCCAGCGGATGGCGCAAGGCACGCGAAAGCCGCCTTCCCAGTTGGTCGCCTTCTCGCCCTTGAACGGCGTGGTGCCGCCGTCCGGCCAGGTGAAGCACTCGGCGCCGTTGTCGGTGGTGTAGACGATGATGGTGTCGTCGCCGACGCCCAGTTCGTCGACCAGGGCCAGCAACTCGCCGACATGGCCGTCGTGCTCGACCATCCCGTCAGGATAGGTGCCCAGGCCGGTCTTACCCTTCGACTCCGCCTTCAGGTGGGTGAAGATGTGCATGCGGGTCGAGTTGAAGTAGCAGAACCAGGGGCCGCCCTCCTTGTTCTTGCGCTGGATGAAGTCCTTGGCGGCGCCGAGGAACTCCTCGTCCACCGTCTCCATCCGCTTGGTGTCCATCGGCCCGGTGTTCTCGATGGTCTGGCCGCCCTTGCCGTCGGCCTTGCACTTCAGCACGCCGCGCGGGCCGAACTTCTTCCGGAACTCCGGGTCCTTCGGATAGTCCTCGTTCTCCGGCTCCTCCTCGGCGTTCAGGTGGTAGAGATTGCCGAAGAACTCGTCGAACCCGTGCATGGTCGGCAGGTGTTCGTCGCGGTCGCCCAGGTGGTTCTTGCCGAACTGGCCGGTGGCGTAGCCCTGGGCCTTCAGGACTTGGGCGATGCAGGGGTCTTCGGCCGTCAGGCCGAGCGCCGCGCCCGGCAGCCCGACCTTGGTCAGGCCGGTGCGGATCGGCGACTGGCCGGTCAGGAAGGCGGCGCGCCCGGCTGTGCAGCTCTGCTGCGCGTACCAGTCGGTGAACAGCGCGCCTTCCTGGGCGATGCGGTCGATGTTGGGCGTGCGATAGCCCATGGTTCCAAGGTTGTAGGCGCTGACATTGTACCAGCCGATGTCGTCGCCCATGATGAACAGGATATTGGGTTTGCCCTTCGGCATGGCGTCCTCCGCTGCGGTTGCCGGCGCGGTCCGCGCCGATGTTGGGCGGAGCCTGGGCGCAGCGGCCGCCTGCCGCCATCGGGCGGGTTATGGCGCAGGCGGGGGGTAGATCCCCTAGTCTTGGCCGCAGCGGCCCTTGCACTGGGCGCGGCCCGGCGCGACTGTGTGGCCGCGTAACAAGGGTCGCCCAATGATCTTCGAGCAAGTCGCCACGGGCGGGTGCCAATCCTATCTCGTCGGCTGCGAGGCGACCCGCGCGGCGGCGCTGATCGACCCCGAATTCAGCCAGATCGACCGCTATGTCGGCCTCGCCGGCCAGCTTGGCCTGCACATCCGCTACGTGATCGACACCCACACCCACGCCGACCACTTCTCGGCCAGCCACGAGCTGCAGAAGCTGTTGCCGGCGCCGGTGGTGATGCATCGCCTCAGCCCCGCGCCCTATGCCGACCTGCGGCTCGACGACGGCGACATGCTGATCGTCGGCGAGCTGCGGATCCAGGCCCTGCACACCCCCGGCCACACCTGCGATTCCATGTGTCTGGTGATGGCCGACCGGGTGTTCACCGGCGACACCCTGCTGATCGGCGGCACGGGCCGCACCGACCTGCCGACCGGCGATCCCCACGCCCTCTATGAGAGCCTGTTCGACAAGCTGCTGAAGCTGCCGCGCGAGACCCTGGTTTTCCCGGCCCACGACTACAAGGGCCGCACCCACTCGACCATCGGCGACGAGATCGACTCCAATCCCCGCCTGGCGAAGGCCGACCGCGCCGAGTTCGTCGAGATGATGCAGAGCCTCGACCTCTCGGCCCCGACCCACCTGACCGAGGCGCTGCGCACCAATATGAGCGGCGGCAAGACCGTCGCCCAACTGCTGGCCGAGGCCTCGGCGAAAGTGCCGTTCATGTCGCTGGCCGAGCTCCACGGCCGCCTGGGCGGCAACAGCCGCGACCTGGTCGTGCTGGACCTGCGCGAGAAGGACGCCTTCGACGCCGGCCACATCCCCGGCGCCCGCCACCTGCCGCGCGGCCAGCTCGAACTGCGGGTCAACGCCGAGCTGCCCGACCCGACCGTCCGCATCCTCGCCTGCTGCGAATTCGGCAAGATCTCGACCCTGGCGGCGGCCACCCTGCGCGAACTCGGCTTCACCCGCGCCGTCGCCCTCGATGGCGGCCTCAAGGCCTGGCGCGAGGCCGGCTACGAGTTGGAGGTCTGAACGGGGGGCTAAGCCGCCTCGAACCGCAGCACCGGCCCGTTCCAGTCGGGCCCGGCGATGTCCAGTTCCTCGACCGGCCCGGCCGCGCAGGCGGCCGCGACCTTGCGCCAGAAGGCCAGCGCCCCGGTGTTGGCCCGCGCCACGGCGATCTCCCAGCTCCCGGGTTCGGCGGCGATCAGCGCCTGGGCCGCCGCCCGTCCGGCGCCCTGTCCGCGATGTTTGCGCACCACGAAGAACTCGGCCATCGACCGCCGCGCCGGCAGGCCCGAATGGGCCGCGTCGTTGATCAGCGCGAAGCCCGCCGGCGCCCCGCCTGCGGTCAGCAGCCAGGCTGACCAGTTCGGCCGTCCGAAGAACGGCTCCAGCGGATAGTCCGTGAACCGACCATCGGCGCCCAGCTCGCCGCGCGCGCTCCCGGCCCAGAACTCCGAGAAGTCGTGGGTGTAGAGCTGGAAGAGGTTCTGCAGCAGCACGCCGTCCTGCGGACCTGCCCTGACGATCGCCAGGCTCACGACTGGCCCGCCCGCGCGGACAGCCCGGCTTCCAGCTCGTCCATCGTCGTCTCGAACGCCGCTTCCAGATCGACCTCGTACATCCGCGCCAGGGTCATCACGCTCCACAGGCAGTCGGCCAGCTCGTGCGCCAGCTTGCCCTGCGCGTCCGGGATCGCGCGCACGCCCTCGGCCGCCTGCACCAGCTTCATCAGGTCGCCGACGTCGCCGACGAAGCCCAGCGCCACCTCCTCGCGCGTCCAGGCCCGCCCATAGCGCCGGGCCTCGGCCTCGCCGTAGAGCTCGCGGACGCGCCACGCGCGCTCCGCCATCGCATTGAAGCTGGTCATCGGCCCCTCCCGTGGGGCCAGACTAGCCTAGCTTCGCCGCATGGTCAGGATCGGGAAAGGCCGCCCCGCGCTGTCGCGCTCGGCGCGGTCCGTCACCACGAAGCCCAGCCGTTCATAGAAGGCGACCGCCCCGGGGTTCTGCTCGTTCACGCCGAGCCAGGTCGCCCCGTGGGCCTGCGCGTGGGTCATCAGCGCCCGTCCGACCCCGCCGCGATGCACGGCCGGGTCGACGAACAGGCTGACGATCTCGTCGCCGTCCAGGCCCATGAACCCCGCGGGCCGCCCATCCCGTTCGGCGGTCCATAGCTCGGCGTCGCTGGCCAGGTAGCCGCGCACCTCCGCCTCGATGGCGTCGATGTCGCCAGGCGTCAGGAAGTGATGGGTCGCCTCGACCGCCGCCCGCCAGAGCGCGAGCAGGGCTGGGGCGTCGGCGGGGACGGCGCGTCTGATCATCGCGCCCAGGTAGCCGGCCTGGCCCTTCAGGCCAAGCCCGCGCGCTGCCGCTCGAACGCGCTGGGGCCGTGCCGTCCCGAACTCGTGGTCCCATTGAGCAGGATGATCGCGGGCGGGGTCATGCTTCAGGTCTCCGCCGTCGAGGAATGGCCGAGCTTAGCGCCTCGCGCGGGCCGCCAGCTCCCCCAGAGGGGGAGCATCTAAATCCCCCCCAGATGCTCCCCCGGCTGGGGGAGCTCCCGGCGAAGCCGGGTGAGGGGATCTAGAGTCTACGCGTCCAGAAGACCGACCAGCCGGCCGCGGATGATCTGCTCGGCCTCGGCCATGGTGCGCTCGATCAGCTCCTGCACGCTCGGCACGTCGTGGATCAGGCCCGCGACCATGCCGCACGACCAGCCGCCGGCGTCCATGTCGCCGTCGCGCAGGATGCGCGGATAGACGCCCGCCACCTCGGCGGCGATGTCGGCGAAGGTGACCTTGTCGCCCAGCTCCTTTTCCTTCTCCAGCAGCCGTTCGACCCCGGCGTTGACCAGCACCCGCTCGGTGTTGCGCAGCGGGCGCATGATCAGGCGGGTGTCCAGTTCGCTGGCCGCCACCAGGGCGTCCTTCACGTTCTGGTGGACCGGGGCTTCCTTGGTGGCGATGAAGCGGGTGCCCATGTTCATGCCGTCCGCGCCCATGGCCAGGGCCGCGACGAGGCTGCGGCCGTCCGCCATCCCGCCCGAGGCCAGGAACGGCACCTTCAGCTCCTCGCCGGCCCGCGGCAGCAGGATGAAGTTCGGCACGTCGTCCTCGCCCGGGTGGCCGCCGCACTCGAAGCCGTCGACGCTGACCGCGTCGCAGCCGATCGCCTCGGCCTTCAGCGCATGGCGCACCGAGGTGCACTTGTGGATCACCACGATGCCGGCTTCCTTCAGCATCGGCAGCCACTTGGCCGGGTTGTTGCCGGCGGTCTCGACGACCTTGATCCCGCTCTCGATGATCACCTTCACGAAGCCCGGATAGTCGGGCGGCGTCACCGCCGGCAGGAAGGTCAGGTTCACCCCGAACGGCTTGTCGGTCATCGCCCGGCAGCGCTCGATCTCGGCCTTCAGCTTCTCCGGCGTGCCCTGGGTCAGGCCGGTGATGATGCCCAGGCCCCCGGCGTTCGACACCGCCGCCGCCATTTCGGCGAAGCCGACGAAGTGCATGCCGCCCTGGACGATCGGGTGCTGGATGCCGAGCAGTTCGGTGATGCGCGTCTTCATGGTGGCGTTCCCCTGTTGGTCGTGCGCGTCATGATGCGCGCTGTGCGGCCTCCTGCATCGCCTATCGCTCAGAGGCGCGCAACGCCGGATCGCGACGAGCCGGCCTACGCCGGGGTGAGCGGGGGAGCCCCTAGTGCCCGCCCTCGACCCAGGGCACGCCGGCGTGGCGGAAGGCGTCGGCCAGCCCCGCCTCCAGGTCCAGCGCCTCCCAGCGGCCCAGCGGGTTCAGGTGGGCGACGAGGTCGGGCAGCAGCCGCACCCCGAACCGCCGCACCGGCCCACTGGCCTTGTAGCCGGTCTTGTGCTGGTCGAAGCGCAGGTCCGGATCGCGCGAGGTCTGGCCGACATAGAGCCCCCACGGGTCGGCCCGGCGCTCGTCGTGCAGCAGCACCACATAGACCGAATGCCGTGCGCCCCGCGCCCGCCGCGTCTGCGCCGTGAGCGACAGCGCCGCGCGCCGCGCCTTCGCCAGCCAGAGCGGACCAGGATCCTGAAGCATGGCGCGACCCTAAGCGGCGTTCGCGTCCCTGTCTGCTGGACGGCGCCCCGCGCCTGTGCTCACTCCCCACCGCAGAACACTGAGGGAGAGATCGACATGGCCTACAACACCCTGCTCTGGGAGGTCGAAGACCGCGTCCTCACCCTCACCCTCAACCGCCCCGAGCAGATGAACGCCTTCACGGTCGAGATGGCGCACGAGCTGATCGACGCCTTCGAGCGCGCCAGCGAGGACGACGCGGTCGGCGCGATCGTCGTCACCGGCGCCGGCCGCGCCTTCTGCGCGGGCATGGACCTGTCGGCGCCCGGCAATGTCTTCGGCCTCGACGAGAGCCAGACCCCGACCCTGGCCGACCTGCACGACCGCCTGGACGACCCGGCCATCGTTGACGGCGTGCGCGACACCGGCGGGCGCGTCACCCTGGCGATCTTCAACTGCAAGAAGCCGGTCATCGCCGCCATCAACGGCGCGGCGGTCGGCATCGGCGCGACCATGACCCTGGCCATGGACATCCGCATGGTGTCCGAAAAGGCCCGCATCGGCTTCGTGTTCGGCAAGCTCGGCATCGTGCCGGAGGCCTGCTCCAGCTGGTTCCTGCCGCGCCTGGTCGGCCCCCAGCAGGCGCTGGAATGGGTGCTCTCGGCCGAGATCTTCGACGCCGCCGAGGCGCTGCGCGGCGGTCTCGCCCGCTCGGTCCATGCGCCGGAGACCCTGGTCGCCGACGCCCAGGCCCTGGCCCGCAAGTTCATCGCCGGCCGCTCACCCGTCGCCGTCGCCCTGGCCCGCCAGATGCTGCTGCGCAACGCCGCCCAGCCGCATCCGCTGGAGGCCCACCGCATCGACTCCCTGGCGATGTTCTACGCCAGCATCGGCGACGGCAAGGAAGGCGTCGCCGCCTTCCTGGAAAAGCGCGCGCCGCAGTTCACCGGCCGCGCCTCGCAGATGCCGCCCTTCTATCCCTGGGAATAGGTCATGCCTCCGACCATCCTCCTCGACCTCGACGGCGCCCTGGTCGATTCGCTGCCGGGCATCGAGGCCAGCGGCCGTGCGGCGCTCGCCGCGCTCGGCCATCCGCCCGATCCGGCGCTCGACATCGCTGCGATGATCGGACCGCCGATCGAGGAGATGATGCAGGCGATGCTGGCGCGGTACGGCGATGACCGGGTCGCCGAAGGCGTGGCCGCCTACCGCGCCGACTATGGCGCGCGCGGGCTGCTGGCCAGCGCCCCGTATCCGGGCGTTCCCGAGGCGCTCGACGCGATGCAGGCGGCCGGCGCGCGGCTGATCCTGGCGACCTCCAAGCGCCGCGTCTTCGCCGAGCAGATCCTCGGCCACACCGGCCTGGCCCCGCGCTTCGCCGCCGTCCACGGCTCCGAGCCCGGCGGCGCGCTCGACCATAAGCCGGAGCTGATCGCCCACATCCTCGCCCGCCACGACCTGGAACCGGACGCCTGCGTGATGGTCGGCGACCGCCGCCAAGACATCGCCGGCGCCCAGGCCAACGGCGTCCGCGCCCTCGGCGTGCTCTGGGGCTACGGGAGCCGCGAAGAGCTGGAAGCCGCCGGCGCCGACGCCCTGGTCGCCGCCCCGCACGACCTCGCCGCCGCGGCTCTGGCCCTGGCCGCGCGGACACGTTGAACTGCTGAATCAAGCTTGGCTGTCGCGGCGTGACCGCGTTCACGAGGCGTCCGCGCAACGCTGGAGAGGTCGAGGTGAAGCAGTCGGACTATCTGGAACATGACGCCGTCGGCCTGGCCGGGTTGATCGCGCGGCGCGAGGTCAGCGCCGCCGAGGTGCTGGAGGCCGCCGTCGGGCGCCTGGAGGCGGTCAATCCCGCGATCAACGCGGTGATCTACACCGACCTCGCCGCCGCCCGGGCCGAGGCCGGGCAGGCCCGTGACGGCCCGCTTGCCGGCGTGCCGTTCCTGGTCAAGGACTACGCCGCCCATGTCGGCGGCTGGCCGACCTCGGCCGGATCGCGGCTGTACCAGCACGAGGTCGCCGTCGCCGACGCGCCGATCGTCAGCGCCTATCGCCGCGCCGGCCTGGTGATCTTCGGCAAGACCAACCTGCCGGAACTCGGCCTCGACGCGACGACCGAGCCCGACCTGCACGGCCCCACCCGCAATCCCTGGGATATCGAGCGCACGGCCGGCGGCTCCTCGGGCGGCTCGGCCGCCGCCGTGGCCGCCGGCATCGTGCCCGCCGCCCACGCCAGCGACGCCGGCGGTTCGATCCGCATCCCGGCCTCCTGCTGCGGCCTGTTCGGGCTCAAGCCGTCGCGCGGCCGGGTCTCGTTCGCCCCGGCCAGCGATGGGCTGGCCGGCTTCGACGCCCAGCACGCGATCACCCGCAGCGTCCGCGACTCCGCCGCCCTGCTCGACGCCGTCTGCAGTCCCGAGCTCGGCGATCCCTACAGCGCCCCGCCGCGCCAGCGCCCGTTCCTGGAGGAGTGCGCCCGCGATCCCGGTCGACTGCGGGTCGGCTTCACGACCGAGGCGTTCGAGGCCGGCGCCCTCTCGCCGGAATGCCTCGCCGCCGTCGCCCAGACCGCCAATCTGCTGGCCGGCCTCGGTCACCAGGTCGAGGAGATCGCCCTGCCGGCCGGGCTCGACGGCGCCGTCGCCGCGTCCGGCGCGGTCCTCGCCGGCCATATCGCCGCCGACCTCGACGCCCGCGCCGAGCAGCTCGGCCGCCCGATCGCCGAGACCGACGTCGAGCCGCTGACCTTCGCCCGCTACCAGCACGCCAAGGGGTACAGCGCCTCGGACTATGTGCGCTCGCTGCGGGTCGTTCACGCCTACGGGCGGGCGATGGCCCAGCTGCTGGATCGCTACGACGTGGTGCTCGCCTCGACGCTCGGCTCGCCGCCCGTCCCGCTCGGCGTGCTGCGCGGCGCCGCGCCCGGCGCGGCCGGAACTGTCCGCCGGGCCTTCATGCCCAACACCCGGATCTTCAACCTCACCGGCCAGCCGGCGATGAGCGTCCCTCTGGCCTGGACTGACGACGGCCTGCCGGTCGGCGTCCAGTTCGTCGCGGCCATGGGCGGCGAGGCGATCCTCTTCCGGTTGGCCGCCCAACTGGAGGCCGCCGCGCCCTGGGCCGGGCGGCGGCCGAGCCTTGGCCGGGACGGCGGCCCCGCCGCCTAGCTCTCCGCTTTCTCCATGGCCGCCTTAGCCGCGGCCATCATCTTCTCGAAGGCGCCCGAGCGGATCAGCTCGCGGCGCTCCTCTAGCCCGCGGTGCAGCTCGGCCAGCGTCTTGGCGGCGTGTTCGTTCTGCTGGATCGCATCCCACCAGGCGGCGACGTTGGCGGCCTTGGGGACCGGGTTCTCGACGCCGGCGCCGGGCAGTACGTTCTCAATCAGGAACAGCGCCGGGACCAGCGCGCAGTCGGCCAACGTCAGGCGCCCGCTGCAGGCGTAGCCGTCGGTCCCGATCATCCTGTCCAGCGCCTTGACGTTGCGCACCACCTGGCCGCCCAGCAGGTCGACCACCCCTTGGTCGCGGTCGGCCGCGCGGCTCTGGGGCGAGAGCATGAACATGTTGTTCATCAGGTAGACGTCGCCGATCCGGGCAAGCGTGCGGATGTGCGCGGTCTCGCGCGGGGTCGCCCCCAGCAGCGAGGGCTGCGGATAGATCTGTTCGATGTACTCGGCGATCACCTCAGATTCCGGCATCAGGTCGCCGTCGATATCCAGCACCGGTATGCGGCCGATCGGCAGGCGTTGACGAAACGCGGGCAGGCCGAAGTCGGCGGGCCGCTCAAGGGCGATATCGGTGATGCCCTTGGCGTAGATCTGCATCCGCACGCGGGCGGAATAGGGGCTGAGATCGCCTGAATAGAGCTTCATCATCGCGGGGCGTTTCCTGATTTTCTTTGGGGCAGTTTGTCCACGGCGGAGAAAATCACGGATTGCGGCCCATGGGCAGCCGGCGCCTAATTTTGTCTGGGCAGGCTGCGTTCGATCCTGCGCGCAAGGTCGGACGAGACGTCCATCAGCTCCTCGTAGTTGCCGTCGATCATCTTCTTCTGCTTGGCCAGATCCTCGGCGAAGTGCGCGCGCTCGGCGGGCGTCGCATTGGGCCCCGGCGCCTGCATGGCGGCGATGTGGTCGATGAAGCCGCAGATCTGGGAGACGTCGACATAGAGCACGTGCGAGGGCCAGGCGCTCGGCGGCTCGGTCAGCAGGCGTTCCAGCGCCGCGCCCGGACTGCGGTCGCGCAGCCTCGTCAATTCCTTGGCGGCGTCGGCGCCCTGGCCGATGGCGATGGTCGTGCGGGCCACGTCGCTGACCGCGCCCAGAGCCGCATAGCGCAGCGCGCTTAGGAAGATCAGCCGGCCCTCGGCCCGCATCTGGTTTTCGCGCCACATCGGCAGGACCCCGAACCAGCAGGCGACCCCGACCGCGGCGACCGAGCCAAGCCCCTGCACCCACGAGGCCATCTCCGAACTCCAGGGGCCGTGCTCGTAGCCGACCGAGCCAAGCACGAACACGCACAGCATGACCGCGACACCGCCCGCCGCCTTGAGGAAGTTGGAGCCCATGGCCTCACTGTCTCACAGCCTGACCTTGCGAACCACAGCCGTGCCTGCAGGGGCGCGGCTCAGCCCTCGGTCAGGCGGGTGTTGAGCTCCCAGAGCGCGGTGCGATTGCTGTCCCACTGCAGCCGCTCGCGCGCTGGCGCGTAGGTCAGCCATTCGAACGCCAGATGTTCGCCCGACAGGCGGATGGTCTCGCCCTCGCCGACCTCGACGCCGAACGCCAGTTCGCGCACGACGTACACGCCCGCACCCCAGCTTGGCCAATCGCGGAAGACGCGGGCGGGGACCGTGGCGTGCGCATCCAGCTTTATCCATCGCCGGGCCCCCGTCAGGCCGGTCTCCTCGGCGAGCTCGCGCCTGGCCGCCCGCCGCGGCGTTTCACCGGCTTCGACCCCGCCCGCGACGGCCTGCCAACAGGCCGCCTCGCCGTCGGCGCGCCGGAACACCCCGTATTCGAAACCGGCTTCCGGCGTTCCGCGGAACGGCAACACCAGGACGTTCACGGGCGTCCGCATAGCTTGTTCCCCCGCCGCAAAAGTAGCGGCCGACCAGCCCCTACCGCAACGCCAGGGTCAGCGCCTTGACCTGCATGTAGTCGGCGATGCCGTAGACCGAGCCCTCGCGGCCATAGCCGCTCTGCTTCACGCCCCCAAACGGGTTGGCGGCGTTGGAGATCAGGCCGGCGTTGATCCCGACGATGCCGGACTCGATGGCCCGGCCGACCCGCATCGCCCGGTTCAGGTCGTCGGTGAACAGGAACGCCGCCAGGCCGAACTCCGAGGCGTTGGCCCGGGCGATCGCCTGCTCCTCGGTCTCGAACTCGAACACCGGGACCAGCGGCCCGAAGGTCTCCTCGCGGCAGAAGAGTTCGTCGTCGCCGCCGAAGGTCACGGTCGGTTGAAAGAAGTTGCCCTCGATCCGCGCGCCGCCGGTCAGCACCGTCCCGCCCGCCGCCACCGTGCGGGCGATGTGATCCTCGACCTTGGCCACGCCCTTGGCGTCGATCAGCGGCCCGATCACCGTGTCCGGGGCGAACGGATCGCCGACCTTCAGGGTCTTCACCTTCCGGGTCAGGGCGTCGACGAACCGCTCGCGGATCCCAGCCTGCACATAGACGCGGTTAGGGCAGACGCAGGTCTGGCCCCCGGCGCGGAACTTGCCTGCCACCGTCCCCTCGACCGCGACCTCCAGGTCGGCGTCGTCGAACACCAGCAGCGGGGCGGCCCCGCCCAGCTCCATGGATAGCCGCTTCAGGGTCGGGGCGCACTGCGCCGCCAGCGTGCGGCCGACCCCCGTCGAGCCGGTGAACGACAGCTTGCGGATCAGCGGCGAGGCCGTCAGCGCCCCGCCGACCACGTCCTGCGCCCCGGTCACCACCGAGAAGCAGCCGGCCGGCACGCCCGCCTCCAGCGCCAGGGCGGCGAGGGCCAGGGCGGTGAACGGCGTCGCCGAGGCGGGCTTCAGCACCACCGGGCAGCCGGCGGCGAACGCGGCCGCCGCCTTGCGGGTGATCATCGCGGCCGGGAAGTTCCACGGGGTGATCGCCGCCACCGGACCGACCGGTTCCTGGAAGGCGAGGATCAAATCCTGCCCGTTGGGGCTCTGAATGGCCTTGCCGTCCAGGCTTTGGGCCAGATTGCCGAACCAGGTGACGAACGAGTTTGCGTAACGGACCTCGCCCAGCGCCTCGGCGAACGGCTTGCCGTTCTCCAGGGAGATGATCGCCGCCAGGGCCTGCTCGTGCTCGCTAACCTTTTGAGCCCATTGGGAAAGGATTGCGCCGCGCTGGTACCCCTTCAGCGCCGCCCAGGGGCGGAAGGCGTCGTCGGCGGCCCGAATCGCCCGCTCGATCGCCTCTTTCGGCAGCTTTGGGACCCGTCCGATGAGCGTCCCATCGGCAGGATTGGCGACCTCGATGACATTAGCGCCCTCGGCGGCGATCCACTCGCCGGCGACCAGCGCGGCCTGGCGGATCAGGCGTGCGGCGCCCGCCTTCCGTTCGTCCACAGACGGTTGATCTGGCATGGAAATCCCTTTCGCCGCTTGCGCCCGCCTATAGGTTCCAGGGGCGGCCCCGGGTTCCGATGAAACTTTTCGTGTTGCGCCGCAACCGCCCGAAAGCTTGACTCGGGCTGGTCTTGGAGTCGTCATAAAGCAGACATGCCGCATTGCAGCATGAGTTTCGCGGAGGCGCGTATGACGGATCTTCCGTTCGCCTATTCCCTGGCCCACGCCGAATGCGGCTGGGCCTGGCGGATCTTCGACGAGGACGGCGAGACTGTCGCCCAGGGCCTCGACCTGTCGCAATCCGACGCCCAGGCGTCGGTCGAGAGCGCGATCCGCATGGCGGCCTCGGAGGCCCGCGCCTAGACCCTTTCCGGTTCAGGTGAAATCGCCTGAAGCGGATGAAAAGGGTCTATCTTCAAAAATTTGGAGCGCGACGGTCGCTTCAACCGGCCTCCACTTGAAGCTGTCGCGCTCTAAGCCCTAGCTTGACGACCTGCGCTGCAGGCGTTCCTTTCCCGGTCAGCGCGGCCTCAAGGTCGCAAATTCCGATTTGGGGACGTCTCGCCGCATGAAATCCCAGCTTCTGGCCGCCACCGCGGTCGCTTTGTTCGCCTTCGCCCCGGCTTCGGCCCAGGCGCCCGCCAAGCCCGCCAAACCGACCCCCGCCGAGGCCAAGGCCTTCGTCGACAAGGCCGAGGCCGAGCTCGCCGCCTTCAACCAGTACGTGGCCAAGTCGGCCTGGGTGCGGGCGACCTACATCACCGAGGACACCCAGTGGCTGGAGGCCAAGGCCACCGCCGAGCAGAACGAGCTGACCGCCCGTTACGCGCGTGAGGCGGCCAAGTACGACGGCGTCGCGGTCGACCCGGTCACCGCGCGAAAGTTGAAGCTTCTCAAGCTGTTCCTGGTCTCGCCGGCCCCCAACCGGCCCGGCGCCGCGGGCGAGCTGGCGACCATCGCCACCCGCCTGGACTCGACCTATTCGGCCGGCAAGTTCCAGCACGGCGGCAAGACCCTGACCCTCAACGACGCCGAGGAGATCCTCGCCAAGAGCCGCGATCCGGCCGAGCTCAAGGCGGTCTGGGAGGGCTGGCATTCGGTCGCCCCGCAGATGCGCGGCGACTACGCCAAGCTGGCGCAGCTTTCCAACGAGGGGGCCCGCGACCTCGGCTTCAAGGACACCGGCGCGCTCTGGCGCTCCAACTACGACATGGACCCGGACAAGTTCGCGGCCGAGACCGACCGCCTGTGGAGCCAGGTCGAGCCGTTCTACCGCAATCTGCACTGCTACGTGCGCGGCCAGCTGAACGACAAGTACGGCGACGCCGTGCAGCCGCGCAAAGGTCCGATCCGCGCCGACCTGCTGGGCAACATGTGGGCTCAGCAGTGGGGCAACGTCTACGACGTGGTCCAGCCGAAGACCGCCTCGTCGAGCTACAGCCTCGACAAGCTGTTGGTTTCAAAGGGCTATGACCCGGTGAAGATGGTCAAGACCGGCGAGAGCTTCTACACCTCGGTCGGCATCTCGCCGCTGCCGGAGACCTTCTGGAAGCGTTCGATGATCACCCGGCCGCAGGACCGCGAAGTGGTCTGCCACGCCTCGGCCTGGGACCTCGACGACCGCGACGACGTGCGCATCAAGATGTGCACCAAGGTCGACGCCGACGACTTCTACACCGTTCACCATGAGCTCGGGCACAACGTTTACCAACGCGCCTACAAGGACCAGCCGTTCCTGTTCAAGAACGGCGCAAACGACGGCTTCCACGAGGCGATCGGCGACTTCGTCGGCCTCTCGGCCCTGACCCCGACCTACCTCCAGCAGATCGGCCTGCTCGACAAGGCGCCTGGCGCGGACGAGGACATCCCCTTCCTGCTGAAGATGGCGCTCGACAAGATCGCCTTCCTGCCCTTCGGCCTGATGGTCGACCGCTGGCGCTGGGAGGTGTTCTCCGGCGAGGCGACGCCAGAGCGCTACAACGACGAATGGTGGAAGCTGCGCCTTAAGTATCAAGGGCTTGCCGCGCCCGGCCCGCGCCCGGCCGACGCCTTCGATCCGGCGGCCAAGTACCACGTGCCGGCCAACGTGCCCTACACCCGCTACTTCCTGGCCCACATCTACCAGTTCCAGTTCCACCGCGCGGCCTGCAACCAGATCGGCTGGAAGGGACCGCTGCATCGCTGCTCGGTCTATGGCGAGAAGGAAATGGGCCAGAAGTTCAACGCCATGCTGGAAATGGGGGCGTCCAAGCCCTGGCCCGAGGCGATGGCCGCCTTCACCGGTGAGAAGACCGCCGACGCCACTGCAGTGACGGCTTACTTCAAGCCGCTGAATGACTGGCTGACCGTCCAGAACAAAGGCGAGTCCTGCGGCTGGTAACTCGGTTAACGGGCGCCGAATTAAGCTTTGCCTTAACCGTCTTCGGCGCCCGTTCGTTTACGCTGCTCTGGCAAGCTCCAGCGGATTCAACTCTGAACTGCTGGGGCTCCAGGCGTGGAAAAGATCACCAAGCAAGTCGCCAGGCGTATTCATGGCATGACCGGGCGGCTCAAGGCCCGATGCGTCGCGGGTGTTCGCGACGAGCGCGGCGCGACCGCCGTCTTCTTTGCTGTGGGCCTGCTGCTGCTGGCGCCCGCCACCATGGGTCTGATCGACCTCTACATGATCACGACCCAGCGCGGCCAACTGCAGGACGCCCTCGACACCGCCACGCTCTACGTGGCGCGCTCGACCGCCACCACGGCCACCGAGATCCAGACCAAGGGCGACGCCGCCCTGCGGGCCAATCTCAAGCTGCCGGACGATCAGGAGATCACCTCCACCAAGTTCGAACTGGCGGCGGACAAGATCACCATCAAGGGCGAGGCGACCATCGAGCCGCCCTCGATCGGGCCCCAGCTCTGGGCGCAGGCCGACATCCGGGCGACCTCGGAAGTGCTGCGCAACTCCAACAACGTCGAAGTCGCCCTGGTGCTCGACACCACCGGCTCGATGAACGACTACATGGACAGTCTGAAGGTCGCGGCGAAGGATCTGATCGATCTGGTCGTGAAGGACCAGCAGGCGCCCTACTATACCAAGCTCGCGATCGTCCCCTACTCGGTGGGGGTCAATATGGGATCCTACGAGGCCGACGCGCGCGGCGCGGTGAAGGGGACCACGGCGATCACCGGCGCCAGCAAGACCAACCCGGTGGTCATCACCTCGCCGAACCACGGGCTCTACGAGGGCGAGCGGCTCGTTATCAATGGGGTGGTCGGCATGACCGCCCTGAACACCAAGACCTACATCGCGACCGGCGTGACGACCGATACCTTCAAGCTGCAGCGGTACGACAGTAACGACGAGAAGATCTATAACGTCGATGGTCGGAACTATGACGACTACACGTCGGGCGGAACCGTGCAGTGCAAGGGTGAAGGGTGCAGCGAGAACATCTTCACCAACGCCAGCAGCACGTCGAAACGCATTCTGCAGACGACCTTCAGCAAGACGGCCTGCGCGACCGAGCGGCTTGGCGATCATGCCTATGACGACACCGCCCCGTCCGATGCGCCGGTCGGCTGGCACTATGCAGCGTCGTGCCCGTCAAAGCCCATTGTGCCGCTGTCGACCAACAAGACGACGCTGAAGGGGGTCATCAACTCGCTCTCAGACAGTGGCTCCACGGCCGGTCATATCGGTCTCGCCTGGGGCTGGTACATGATTTCGCCGGAATGGAAGGGGCTTTGGAAGGGGGAGAGCGAGCCGGCCGCCTATGGCAAGGAACAACTGCTCAAGGTCGTGGTGCTGATGACCGACGGCGCGTTCAACACTCCTTACTGCCGCGGCGTGGCGGCTAAGGACGCCGGCAGCGGGGCGCCAAGCTCGGGCAGCCGGATCAACTGCGACGCCGTCAACGGCGATCCGTTCGCCCAGGCGGACAAGCTCTGCAAGGCTATGCGGGCCAAGGGCGTGATCATCTACACGGTCGGGTTCAACGTCGGCTCCGAGCCGAAGGTCCAGAACCTGATGAACAACTGCGCGACCTCGCCGGAGTATGTCTACATGCCCAACGGCGGGGCGGAGCTGAAGGTCGCGTTCCGGGCCATCGCCCAGGACATCAACTCGCTGCGGATCGCCAAGTAACCGCCGCTGCGAGGATCGAAAGTTCAACGCGCCGGGCCCGCCGCCCGGCGCGTTTTTCTTTGGGCGTCAGCCGACGCGCTCGGGGCCTTCGCCGCCCTCGACCTGCTCGGCCTGGGCGGCCAGCTTGGCGAGGCTGGCGGCGTGGCTGTCGCGGGTGATGCGGTAGAGCGAGACGCAGAGGATCGCCGCGCCGTAGAGCCCGCCCAGCACGAACAGGTAGGTCAGACCCAGGTTGGAGACCACGCCCTCGCTGACCTGGCCCGGCTTGGCGTTCTGCGGGAAGCCGATGGCCAGCAGGATCATGCTCGAGGCGAAGATGCCGACGCCGGAGACCGCCTTCTGCACGAAGGCGGCGGCGGCGAAGAACAGGCCTTCGGAGCGACGGCCGGTGCGCAGCTCGGAGTCTTCCACCACGTCGGCGATCATCGACGAGATCAGGATCGCCGAGATGATCGAGAAGCCGGTCGAGAACACCGCCTGCACGAACAGGATCGGCAGCAGGGCCGGCGAGCTGTTGTCGGGGAACACGCCGGTCAGGCGCAGGGTGATCGGGGTGACGGCGATGACGAAGGACAGCACCTTGGTCAACTGGGCGGTCTGCTTCTTGCCCAGCCGCTTGGAGAGCGGGGCGGCGAAGCCAAAGGCCAGGGCCGCGGAGATGAAGTTGGCGGCCGCCAGGATGGCGATCTGGTTCGACGGCAGCTGCCAGAAGAAGGTGTTGAAGTAGAGATTCAGCGACAGCACCAGCCCGCCGGCCATGGCGTTGAACAGGCCCGCGCCCATCAGCACCAGGAACGACTTGTGGCTGAGCGTGCCGACCATCTCCTTGGCCAGCTGGACGAGGGTCAGCTTGCGGGCCGGCGGGATGCGCAGGCGCGGGATCTGGTTGTGGGTGCCCATCGCCGAAATCAGGATCGCGGCGAAGATCACTGCGGCGGCGACATAGCCGTAGGTCACGTAGCCGGCCGGGTTCAGCTGGCCGACCGGGTGCTCGGCGTCCGGGGTCAGGAACACCTTCAGCGCCAGCAGGGTCATGGTCAGGCCGCCCCACCAGGCGAAGAAGTAGCGGTAGGACATGACCTTGGTGCGCTCGTCGTAGTCGGTGGTCAGCTCCGCCGCCAGCGCCGCCGAGGGGATCTCGTACATGGTGATGAAGCTGCGGATGATCACCGCGACCACGATCAGGTAGACGAACAGCGCCTCGTGCGACCAGCCCTGCGGCGGGTTCCACAGCAGCAGGTAGGACAGCGCCACCGGCAGGGCCGCGGCGTACATGAACGGGTGGCGGCGACCCCAGCGTGATCGCCAGTTGTCGGACACCTGGCCCATGATCGGGTCGAGGAAGCTGTCGATGATCAGGGCGATCATGATCGCCAGCCCGACCGTCGCCGACGGCAGGCCGACCACCTGGTTGTAGAAAATCAGCAGCAGATAGGAGAAGCCCTGGTCCTTGACCCCGAAGGCGACTGAACCGAAGCCGTAGAAGAACTTGGTCGGGACGCTCAAGCGCCCCTGCTTTTGAGCATCTGGTACGGCGTCCGCCACGGTGTTTCCCCTAATTTTGTGTACGCTTTTGTAAACACGACCAGGAGGGCGAGGGAAGGGGGCGTCTCAACCGGCGCTGGCGATCACCGGTTCGGCCTGGGGCGGCTGGGCCGCGTCGCCGACGGTCTTCTCGCCGGCCAGCGCCGCCACGTTGCGCTCATGGGTCTCGCGGTCGATGCGGTAGAACACCAGCACCAGGATCGAGAGCATGTTCATCCCGAAGGTGATCGGCAGGTAGATCAGCGCCAGGTGGCGCATCACCTCGGGGCCGACGGATCCGGCCGGCGCATGGGTCGGAAAGGCCACGAAGGTCAGCAGCACGCCGCTGAGGAACACGCCGATGCCGGCGGTGAACTTGGGCAGCAGGCCGTTGGCCGCGAACAATAGGCCTTCTGAGCGTACGCCCGTGCGAACGGCGGCGTCCTCGACGATGTCGGCGATCATCGAGGAGATGATGATGTAGCCGGCGATGGCCAGGGTGGTGGCGATGAAGGCGTCGACCCACAGGATGGCGAACACCCATGGCGAATGGTTCGGCGGCATCAGGTGAAGCAGTCGCAGCAGGATCGGAGCCGAGGCGGTGACCGTCGAGACGCTGAACAGTCCGAGCATCGCGGCCTTCTTGCCGAACGCCTTCGAGGCTGGAGCGGCGATCGCCACGCCCGAGACCGAGGCCAGCACCGAGGCCAGGGCCAGCATCGAGATGTTGGCGGCGCTGAGCCCCCAGAACTCCAGATAGAAGTACTGGCTCAGCGCATTGGTCATGCCAGCCGCCACGCCGGAGCAGAGGCCGGAGGTCATGACCACCACCAGCGAGCGGTTCGACAGCGTGCCGCCGATCTCGCGCAGCAATTGGGGCAGGCTCGCCTGCCGTTCGGGCGGAGCGGCCAGTTGCGGGACGTGTCGGTGCGTGCCGATGGCCGAGACCAGGATCGAGGCGGCCATCACCAGCCCGGCCAGGATCCCGTACTGAGCGTAGCCGTCCCGATTAAGGATCCCGCCGTTCTCCGGGCTCAGGAAGACCTGGTAGAGCACCACGTTCATCCCGAAGCCGCCGATCACCCCGAAGAAGAACCGGTAGCTGAACAGGCTGGTGCGCTGGTCGTAGTCGGAGGTCAGCTCCGGGGCCAGCGCTTGGCTCGGCACCTCGTAGAGGCTGACGCAGATCCGCAGCAGCACCAGCATGCCGATCAGGTAGAGGCCGATGCTCTGCGGCGGCCAGTCGGCTGGCGAGTTCCAGAAGCCGATGCAGGCGGCCGCCACCAGCGGGGCGGCGGCGTACATCAGCGGATGGCGGCGGCCCCAGCGGGTGCGCAGCTTGTCCGACCACTGGCCGATCGCCGGGTCGATGAAGGCGTCGAGGATCAGGGTGGCCATGATCGCCGTGCCGACCCACAAGGCCGGCAGGCCGATCACCCGGTTGAGATAGGGCTGCAGCACCGCCGAGGAGAGGCCGAGCGTGGCGACCCCGAAGGCCACCGAGCCGACGCCGTAGAACACCTTCGAACCGACGCTCAGACGCCCGTCCGCCGCTTGGGCCTCGCCCATGCCGTCCTCCCTGACCAGAGGGCCGCGATCTTCGCCGCGGACGCCGCTGGTTCGAATATTCGGTACGACCGGGGCGCTGGCAAGCGCCTAATCGTCAGGGCGGTGGGCGGCTCAGGCCTTGGGCGCGACCGGGCTAAGGTCGCCGGCCGGGCCGGCGGCCGCGGGCGAGGCCCCCTCGATCTGTGCGTCGGTGGTGCGGGTCTCGAGCACGCCTTGCTGCAGCTTGCGCAGGTTCTCCTCGTGGGTGGTCTTGTCGATCCGGTAGAGGAACAGGCAGGTGATGGCGACCGCGTAGAAGCCGCCGATGGTCGGCAGGTAGATGAGCGCCAGGTTGCGCAGCAGGTCCGGATCCACCTGGCCCGGCTTGGCGCCCTGCGGGAAGGCGACATAGGCCAGCAGCACCCCGGAAACGAACACCCCGACGCCCGAGACGATCTTCTTGAACAGGTTGTCGGCCGAGAACAGCAGGCCCTCGGAGCGGCGGCCGGTCTTGACCTCGCTGTCCTCGACGACGTCGGCGATCATCGACTGCAGCATGATCCCGGTCATGATAGCCATGGCGCCGTTGGCCATGAAGTCGATGATCAGGATGCCGAACAGCAGGTTGGTGCCATTCTCCGGCATCACCCCGAGGATGCGCAGGCCGATCGGCAGCAGCAGGGCGATCACCGCCCCGAAGAACATGGTGATGGCCGCCATCCGCTTGCCGAGCTTGGCCGAGACCTTCGGGGCCAGGGTCACGCCGATGACGCTGGCCACCACGCCGGTGACGGTCAGCAGCGCCAGCTGGCCCTGGGTCAGGCCCCAGAAGTAGAGGTTGAAATAGAGCTCCAGCGCGGTCTTCAGGCCGAGCGAGACGTTCATGAACATGCCCGAGATGGTCAGGGCCACGAACGAGCGGTTGTTGAGGGTCGAGGCCACTTCGCCCAGCATCGCCCGCACCGTCACCTTCCGCTTCGGCGGCTGGCGCAGATAGGGGATCTGGTGGTGGGTCGCCCGCGACGAGATCAGGATGATCGTGAAGATCGTGATCGCCGCGACGATCGAATAGGTCTGCCAGCCGTCGCGCGACAGCAGGCCGCCGGTGCCGTCGGCGTTCTTCTTGAGGAACACCTGGTAGACCAGCAGCTGCATGATCAGCCCGCCGGCCACGCCGCAGAACGAGCGGATCGCGATCATGCTGGTGCGCTGGTCGTAGTCCTGGGTCAGTTCGGCCAGCAGCGCCGTCGAGGGCAGTTCGAAGAAGGTGTCGAATAGCCGGATGGTCAGCAGGCAGACCAGCATGTAGCCGAACAGCGCCTCCTCCTCCCAGCCGACCGGCGGGTTCCAGATCATGTAGAAGGCGATCGCGACCGGCAGGGCCGCGGCGTACATGAACGGGTGGCGCCGGCCCCATTTGCTGCGGGTGTTGTCCGAGATCTGCCCGACCATCGGGTCGACGAAGGCGTCGAAGATCAGCGCGATCATGATCGCGGTCGACACCATGGCCGGCGGCAGGCCGACCACCTGGTTGTAGAACAGCAGCAGGAAGGTCGTGATGCCGCGCTGCTTGATGATGTTGGCGGCGGCGCCCAGGCCATAGAGCGCCTTGGTCCGGAAGGTGATCGGCGGGCGTGGCGGCAGGCCGGCGGCGGCGTCGGTCATGTCGTGGAATCCAGGACTGATGTCAGGCTTTGAAGGGCTGCGGCGATGCGGCCGGGGGCTCGGGCGCAGGTTCAGGCTCGAGCGCCTGGCCCGGAGCGGCCGATCGCGCGGCGGCCAGCTTGCGGAGGTTGTCCTCGTGCTTGGCCTTGTCGATGTTGAAGAAGCTGAGGCTGACGATGCCCAGGCCGAACAGCACCCCGATCACCGGCAGGTAGATCAGCCCCATATTGTGGATGATCTCCGGGTCGACCTGGCCGCGCTTGGCGTTCTCGGGAAAGGCGATCGCCGCCAGCACCGCGCCGGAGATGAACACCCCGACGCCGGAGACCAGCTTCTTGAACAGGTTGTCGGCGCTCATCAGCAGGCCCTCGGACCGGCGGCCGGTCTTGACCTCGGCGTCCTCGATGACGTCGGCGACCAGCGAGACCAACAGCACCCCGGTGCCGCCCGCCAGCGCGGTGTTGATCGCCGTCTCGACGATCAGCAGGCCGTAGAGCAGCCCGGTGCCGTTGTCGGGCATGACGCCGACCAGGCGCGCGACGACCGGGCTGACCCCGACCAGCAGGGCGCTGGCGAACATCAGGATCGCGCCGTGCTTCTTGCCGATGCGCTTGGCGATCTGCGGCGCGGCGACCACGCCCATCGCCGAGCCCGCGACGCTGACGGTCACCAGCCCGGCCAGTTGCGACTGGCTGAGCTCCCAGAAATAGAGCCCGAAATAGATCTCGAGCGCGTTGCGGGCGCCGACGGCGATGGCGACGAACATTCCGGTGATGGTGGCGATCACGAAGGCGCGGTTGTTCAGCGTCGCGGCCACTTCCCGCGCCATCGCCCTGAAGGTGATCTTCCGGGTCGGAGCCTGGCGCAGATAGGGGATCTGGTTCTGGGTGCCCGCGGTCGACAGCAGGATGCAGGTGAAGATCAGCAACGCGGCGCAGAGCGAGTAGGCGAAGTAGCCGTCGCGGGCCAGAACCCCGCCGGTGCCGTCCGGGTTCTCCTTCAGGAACACCTGGTAGGCCAGCACCGTCATGCCCAGCCCGCCGATCACCGCGAACAGCATGCGCAGCGAGATCAGCTTGGTGCGCTCGTCGTAGTCCTTGGCCAGTTCGGGGGCGAGGGTGGAGTGCGGCAGCTCGAAGAAGGTGTCGAACAGGCGGACGGTCAGCAGGCAGGCCAGCAGATAGGCCACCATCTGCCCGTCGCTGAGGCCCGTGGGCGGGTTCCACAGCAGGTAGAACGCCACCGAGACCGGGATCGCCGCGGCGTACATGAACGGGTGACGGCGACCGAGGCGGGATTTGAAGTTGTCGGAGATCTGGCCGACCAGCGGATCGACGATGGCGTCGAACACCAGGGCGATCATCAGGACGAAGGTCACCGTCGTCGGCGGCAGTCCCACGACCTGATTGTAGAACAGCATCAGGAAGGTCGAGAGCCCGCGCAGCTTCACAGCGTTGGCGACGGCGCCGACGGCGTAGAACAGCTTGGTGGCCAGGCTCAGGGGCGGTCGGGAGTCGGTCATGGGCGGGCGACCAGGCCTTGGACGCTTAGGCCTTCGGCGCGCGCGAACGTGCTCGGCTTGGATGGGCCGTCGACCAATTGTTCCTCCCGCTGCGCGATTAATGCTGCGCGGCCGCCATTATGGGTAGGCCAAACCACAGCCTTGAAGCTGCGGCGCGGCGCTCACGATCAATTGGTCAAATCGTGAGGGACGGCTTCCCCATCGTCAACGCATTTCATGGCTGCAATCTGGCGCCTTACCGTTACCTGGCAGGGGCTTGGCGTAGCCGCGGGTTTGCGAGACCGATGTTCTGCATATATTCCATGGCGGCGGCCCGGGTTCGAACCGCCGCCATGCCGAACCCTAGAACTGGGGCTCAGTCGGCGGCGACCAGCATCACCTTGCCGACATGCGCGCCGCCTTCGAGATAGGCGTGGGCCGCGCCCGCCTCGACCAGCGGGAAGGTCTTGTCGATCTGCGGCTTCAGCTGGCCGGCGGCGATCCACGGCCAGACGGTCTGCTCGACCGCCGCCGCCAGCCGGGCCTTTTCGTCGGCGTCGCGCGGGCGCAGGGTCGAGCCGGTGACCACCGCCCGCTTCATCATCAGCCGGAAGATCGGCAGCGCCACCTCGCCGCCGCCCTGGGCGGCGATGAACACGATCCGCCCGCCGGTCTTCAGGGCGTCGAGGCCCTTCGCGAAATAGTCGCCCCCGACCATGTCGAGGATCACGTCGACACCGCCGTTGGCCTTGGCGACCTCGGCGAAGTCCTCGGTGGTGACGTCGACGCTGACATCCGCGCCCAGCTTCATGGCCTGCGCCGCCTTGCCGGCGCCGCGGCCGGTGGCGATCACCTTGGCCCCGGCGGCCTTGGCCATCTGTATCGCCGTTGTCCCGATCCCGGACGTCGCGCCATGGACCATCAGCGTCTCGCCGGCCTTCAGGGCGCCGTGCTCGAACACGTTGGCGAAGACGGTGAACACCGTCTCGGGCAGGGCGGCGGCTTCCAGCGCGCTCAGGCCCGGCGGAATCGGCAGGGCGTGGCGCGCGTCGACCACGGCGTATTGCGCATAGCCGCCGCCGCCGAGCAGGGCGCAGACCTTGTCGCCCGCCTTCCAGCGGCCGGCCCCGACCACCACTTCGCCGGCGACCTCCAGGCCCAGCGTCTCGGGCGCGCCGGGCGGCGGCGGATAGGCGCCGATGCGTTGCGCCAGGTCGGGACGGTTCACGCCCGCGGCCTCGACCTTGATGAGGATCTGCCCCGGGCCCGGCTGCGGCCGGGCGATGGTCTGCGCCTTGAGGTTTTCCGCAGGTCCTCGCCCGCCCTCCACAGCGATGGCGGTCATGGTGTCAGTCACAGGGGCGCCCTCCGGCAGGTTTTCAGCGTAGTCTCCCAGATAGACGCCGATACGGATCTGGCAATGGGAGGTCTTCGATGGATGAACCGGTGAACACCCGAGTCCAGCGCGGCCAGCGGCTGGCCGAAGCGATGCGCGAGGATCTCGAACTCTACGGCGTGGCCGAGCTCGAGGACCGGATCGCCGCCCTGCAGGAAGAGATCGACAGGTGCCGTGCCCAGATTGAGCGCAAGCGCTTGGGCCGAGCGGCGGCCGACTCGCTATTCTCAAGGCCAAGCTGAGCGGCGCTTTACGGATAACCGAACGTAAACGCGGGTCATCGATAACGGGTGTTTACGTCTGGCATGGGGGTTGCACACCTCCGCCGCCGAAGCCGCAGACACCTGCGGGCGAGGATATTAGAGGCTGAGTGCTGTCATGATCGAAGGATTTGCGCCGAGCGGCGCTTGGCGGGCTGACGTGATCGCCGACTTTGCGCGATCCGAGCTGTTCGACCGCACCTTCCAGGAAGGCATGGATCTGGTCGAGGAGACCGCCGGCTACCTGGACGGCTCGGGCCGCCAGGAATCCAAGCTGCTCTCGCGCAGCGCCGCCCTGGCCTATGCCGGCGAAAGCATGCGGCTCACCACCCGGCTGATGCAGGTGGCCTCCTGGCTGCTGGTGCAGCGGGCCGTGCGCGAAGGCGACATGCCGCCGGAAAGCGCCCGCGAGGAACGCTACCGCCTGGGCGCCGAGGACATTTGCCGGGGCGCCACCGTCGAGGATCTGCCGGCCGGCCTGCTGATGCTGCTTGACCGCTCCGAGCGGCTCTATGAGCGCGTCCGCCACCTGGACCGCCGCATGTACATCGAAGAGACCGAGCCGGAGGACGCCAACCCGGTGCTGTCCCAGTTCGGCCGCCTGCAGGCCGCCTTCGGGGCCTAGGCGTTCCCCTTGTCCTTCTCCCCTCGTGGGAGAAGGATTGTCGGGGCCTCGACAGAGGTTCACGCACAGCAAAAAACGCCGCGCGGGCTGCGCGGCGTTTTCGTATCTGCTCGCGGAGTGCGGTGGGCGCGCGCCAGGCGCGCCGCAGGCCTTACTTGCGGGTGAAGGCGCCGAACTTGGCGTTGAAGCGCGACACGCGGCCGCCGCGGTCCAGAAGCGTCTGGTTGCCGCCGGTCCACGCCGGGTGCGTCTTCGGGTCGATGTCGAGGTTCAGGGTCGCGCCCTCTTTCCCGTAGGTCGAACGGGTCTGATAGCTGGAACCGTCGGTCATCACGACCGTGATGAAATGATAGTCCGGGTGGGTGTCTTGTTTCATCGCGAGGGCAACCGACGTAAAGGAGCGGCAGAAAGTTCACGGTCCGCCGCAAGGGCGGGCGCGAAGGAAGCCGCGCGTATACAGGAAAAGGCGCGGTAAGAGCAAGGGCGCTAGTTTCCATGAGTGATTTGGCCGTCGAGGCTCCGGTCGAAGGGCGGCCCAGCGCCGGCGCCTCCATGGCGCAGGATCTGAGCGAGGCCGCCAAGCGCCGGACCCGCAGCCGCAACGTCGGGGCCCTGCGCGGCCTGGCGCCGTATCTGGCCCGGCACAAGGGCGACACCGCCTGGGCGGGCCTGTTCCTGCTGACCGCGGCGGCCTCGACCCTGGGGCTCTCCGGCGCGGTGCGGATGCTGGTCGACCACCTGACCGCGCCGGGCGCCACCGACGCCAGCGTCGCCCCGCGCTTCTGGCTGATCGGCGGCGTGGCCCTGGCGCTCGCCGCCTCCAGCGCCCTGCGCTACTTCTTTGTCACCAAGCTGGGCGAGCGGATCACCGCCGACCTGCGCAAGGCCGCCTACAGCCACATCCTGACCCTCGACCAGCCGTTCTTCGCCAAGACCCGCACGGGCGAGGTGCTGTCGCGCCTGACCACCGACATCCAGATCGTCGAGAGCCTGCTCTCGACCTCGATCTCGGTCGCGCTGCGCAATCTGCTGACCCTGATCGGCGCCCTGGTGCTGCTGGTCATCGTCAGCCCGAAGCTGACCGGCCTGGTGGTCGGCCTGTTCCCGTTCGTGCTCGCGCCTCTGTTTCTCTACGGCAAGCGGGTCCGCAAGCTGACCACCTCGACCCAGGACCAGTTCGCCGCCGCCGTCGGCCATGCCGGCGAAACGCTCGACGCGCTGGAGACCGTCCAGGCGTTTGGGCGCGAGGCCGCCGGCGCGGCGGTCTTCGGCGAGGCGGTCGAAACCTCGTTCCGCACCTCGCTGCGCCGGATGACGGCGCGGGCGATCATGACCGCCCTGGTCATCGGCCTGGTGTTCGGCGGCGTCGTCTTCATCTTCTGGCTGGGCGTCCACGCCGGCCTGCGCGGCGAGATGACCTGGGGGGCGCTGTTCCAGTTCGCCTTCCTGGCGGTGATGGCCGCCGGCTCGGTCGGGGCGCTCGGCGAAACCTGGGGCGATGTCCAGAAGGCCGCGGGCGCCATGGAGCGGATCTCCGAGCTGTTCGCCGCCACGCCCGCCATCGCCGCCCCCGCCCATCCCAAGGCGCTGCCGCAGCCGGCCCGCGGGGAGATCGCCTTCGAAGACGTCCGCTTCGCCTATCCGGCCCGCCCGGACGCCCTGGCGTTGGACGGTTTCTCGCTGAACGTCGCGCCGGGCGAGACCGTCGCTCTGGTCGGACCTTCGGGCTCGGGCAAGAGCACCGTTTTCCGGCTGCTGCTGCGCTTCTACGACCCGGTCAGCGGCGTGGTGCGGCTGGACGGGGTCGACTTGCGCGACGCCGACCCGGCGCAGGTCCGAGCCCGCATGGCGCTGGTCTCCCAGGACTCGCCGCTGTTCTCCGGTTCGCCGGCCGACAACATCCGCTTCGGGCGGCTGGACGCCAGCCCCGAGGAGGTGCGCGCCGCCGCCCGCGCGGCCCAGGCCGAAGGCTTCCTCGACGCCTTGCCGCAGGGCTTCGACACCCCGCTCGGCGACCGCGCCCGCAGCCTGTCGGGCGGCCAGCGCCAGCGGCTGGCCATCGCCCGCGCGCTGATCCGCGAGACCCCGATCCTGCTGCTCGACGAGGCCACCAGCGCCCTCGACGCCGAGAACGAGCGCCTGGTCCAGCGCGCGCTCGAGGACGCCATGGTCGGCCACACCACCCTGGTCATCGCCCACCGCCTGGCCACAGTGCTCAAGGCCGACCGCATCGTGGTCATGGACGCCGGCAAGGTGGTCGAGCAGGGGACCCACGCCGAACTGCTGTCCCAAGCTGGCCTCTACGCCCGCCTGGCGGCCCTGCAGTTCGGCGACGTGGCGGCCTGAGCCGCCTGATCTAGGCAAGTCATCCCGGTTTCGGCCGTAGGCCGAAGACCGGGACCCAATCGTGTCGGGGCGGGGGCGGCTGCGCGCCGCTGGCCTTGTGCATGGGTCCCAGATAGGCGCTGCGCGCTTTCCGAGGAGACACGCGTGGCTGAGGTCAGCCCCGCGCCTTCACCGCCAGCCCCGGGAAGTCGCTGAACACCCCCTGGACCCCGGCGGCGTAGAGCGCCTTGAACACCGCCTGCACGTCGCCATGCGCGGCCGGGTCCTGGCCCTTGCGCAAGGCCTGCGGCAGGAACCGGTTCTCGGCCCGCACCGTCCAGGGGTGGACCTGCAGGCCCAGGGCCCGGGCCTCGGCGACCAGGCCGGTCGGCTGGCCCAGCACGCCGTCCTTCATTGGAACTACCAGCGACCAGTCGGGGCCGACGCCATGGGCGTAGCTCGCGATCCGCTTGAGACCCTCGGGGCTCACCATCTCGGGTCGGTCGGCGCCGACCAGTTGCACCAGCTTGGCCTGCGACATGGCTTGGAAGTTGCGCAGCGATTCCGGCTCGAAGCTCTGTACGAAGACCAGGTCGTGGACGCCGCCCAGGTTGTTGCGGGCCAGCGCCTCGGCCAGCCGCCGCTCGATCGGCAGGTGGATGCTGGCGAAGTAGGCCGGGTGCTTCATCTCCGGATAGATCCCGATCGGTCGTCCGCAGCAGGCGCTCTGCTGGCGGGCCAGGTCGATCACCTCCTGGAAGGTCGGGATGGCGTCCAGGCCGTCGAACTTGGCGCTCTTGGGGCGCAGCAGCGGCAGCCGCTCGCGGGCGCGCAGGGTCTTCAACTCGTCGAGGGTGAAGTCCTCGGTGAACCAGCCTTCGATGCGTTCGCCGTCGATCACCTTGGCGGTCTTGCGGCTGGCGAATTCAGGATGGGCGGCGACGTCGGTCGTGCCGGAGATCTCGTTCTCGTGCCGCACGACCAGGTGGCCGTCCTGCGTCACCACCAGGTCCGGCTCAATGAAGTCCGCGCCCTGCTCGATGGCCAGCAGATAGGCGCCGCGCGTGTGCTCGGGCCGCTCGCCGCTGGCGCCGCGGTGGGCGATGACGATGGGCTTGCGGGCGTCGAAGGCCATGGCGGGGGTGGCCGCCAGGGCGGCGCTCGAGAGGGCGAAGGCGCGTCGGGTCAGGTCCATCGGGCGAGCTTAGCCGCCCAAGGTGACGCCCGCATCAAGCCTGAGTTTAGGCGGCGGCCTTCAGCTTTTCGACCAGCAGCGGGTGCAGATCGAGGTTGGCCGCGCAGATCGAGCCCGAACCCATGATGTCGTCGCCGCCGTCGGCGTTGGTCACCTTGCCGCCGGCCTCGGTGATCATCAGCACGCCCGCGGCCATGTCCCACGGCTTCAGGTCGCGCTCCCAGAAGCCGTCCAGGCGGCCGGCCGCGACATAGGCCAGGTCCAGCGAGGCCGCGCCGAAGCGGCGCACCCCGGCGACCCGCTGGCTGATCTGGTGCAGCTCCTTCAGGAACCGGGCGTGCTGGCCGTGGCCCAGGAACGGGATGCCGGTGCCCAGCACCGACTCGTCCAGGTGCTTGCGGCCCGCGACGCGCAGGCGCTTGTCGTTGACGAAGCAGCCCTTGCCCTTCTCGGCCCAGAACAGCTCGTTGGTGACCGGGTTGTAGGTCACCGCCGCGACCACCGCGCCCTCGCGCTCCAGGGCGATGTTGATCGCGAAGTGGGGGATGGCGTGCAGGAAGTTGGTGGTGCCGTCCAGCGGGTCGACGATCCAGGTGTGGGTCTTGTCGGTGCCCTCGACCAGGCCGCGCTCCTCGCCGAGGAAGCTGTAGCCGGGACGCGCCTTTTCCAGCGCCTCGAACACGGTCTGCTCGGCCTTGATGTCGGCGGCCGAGACGAAGTCGGCCGGCGCCTTGCGCGAGACCTGCAGCTCGGACAGTTCGCCGAAGTCGCGGTTGAGGCCGCGGGCCGCCTTGCGGGCGGCGTCGGACATGACTTTCAGCAGGGCGGATTGGGTCGACACGGGGAGATCCAGTTCTGGGCGCCAGACGTGCGCCATCGCGCCGGAAAGGCGAGGAATTTCGAGCGGCGGAACCTAGTGGGACGAGGGCTCTAAAGCAAGGAATCAGATGCTCGCCTTCCCGGGGGAGGGTCTAGGCTTGCCGCGCCGCGACGCCCCTGGCGATCGCCGCGTTCAGCGCGGCCACCGCCGCGGCCGGGCCCTGCGGATGGGCCCAGACCCCGGCCGAGACCGCCAGGAAGTCGGCGCCGGCCTTGGCCAGGCCCTCGGCGTTGTCGGCGGTGATCCCGCCGATGGCCACGCAGGGAACCTCCATGGTCTCCTGCCATATGGTCAGGATCTCCGGCTCGGCCCGGGTCGGGGCGTCCTTGGTCGTGGTCGGGAAGAAGGCCCCGAACGCCACATAGTCGGCGCCGGCCTCGGCCGCCTCCATCGCCAAGTGACGGCTGTCGTGGCAGGTCACCCCGATCATCGCCTCGCGGCCCATGATCTTGCGGGCCTCGGCATAGGGCGTGTCCGACTGCCCGACATGCACCCCGTCGCAGCCGAGCCGCGCGGCCAGGTCCGGCCGGTCGTTGAGGATCACGGCCACGCCGCGGGCCTGGGCGATCGGCGTCAGCACGTCGACGGCGGCGGCGATGGTCATGTCGTCCGCGTCCTTGAGCCGGATCTGCAGGGCGGCCACGTCGCCGGCGTCCAGCGCCTGGGCCAGGGCCTTGCCGAACGCGGCCAGGTCGTCGAGCGTGGGCGGGGTGATCAGATAGAGGCGGCATTCGGCGGTCATGGCCGCCTTACTAGCCGCGCCGGCGTCCAGCGACAAACGGCCGCGCGTCGCACCCCTGGCGGAGTCGCTCCAAGAGTTGCAAATGAGTTGCAACGACGTTCGCATTTGGTAAAAAGGGCTCGTCGTCGGGAGTAAGTCGCCTTGTACGTCTGCAATTGTAACGGCATCCGCGAGCGCGAAGTGCGCGCCGCGATCGAAGCGGGGGCCACGCGCCCGGCCGAGGTCTTCCGGGCCTGCGATTCCCAGGCTCAATGCGCCCGCTGCGTCTGCGACATGCGCAAGATGATCGGCGAACACGGCGAGGCGCTGCGTTACGCGGCCGAATAGGTTTCGCAACGGCCCGCGCAGGCCTGCGAACGAAACGCGGAATCACTTGCAAACATAGGCTTTGACTAAAATCGTCCCGGGTAAGAGTTTGCCCCTCGAAGTGGATTCGAGGAGGTGCTCATGAAGGGCGACAAAGCGATCATCCGGCGGCTGAACGCGGTGCTCACCAATGAGCTGACCGCTGTGAACCAGTATTTCCTGCATGCGCGCATGTACCAGGACTGGGGCTACGCCCGCCTGGGCAAGATCACCTACGATGAATCCATCGGCGAGATGAAGCACGCCGACAAGCTCATCAAGCGCATCCTGTTCCTTGAGGGCCTGCCCAACCTGCAGGACCTGCACAAGCTGAAGATCGGCGAGACGGTGCCCGAATGCCTGGCGGCGGACCTGGCCGTCGAGGTCGGCGGCCGCGTCGACCAGATCGAAGGCATCCGCGAGTGCGAGGCCAGCGGCGACTACGCCACCCGCGAGATTCTGCGCGAGATCCTCAGCGACACCGAGGAGCACATCGACTTCCTCGAGACCCAGCTGAACCTGGTCCGCACCCTCGGCGAGCAGAACTACCTGCAGAGCGCGCTGGGCGAACTCGAAGGCGGCGAGGGGCACTAACCTCCCCGCGCCGTGTCATCCCGGAAAGCGGCCTGACCTGGCCGCGCCGCGTCAATGGATCCCGGTTTCGACGGCTGCGCCGCCGAAGCCGGGACGACACCATCTAAGCCTCATGCGTGGCTGGCCGGGACAAGCCCGGCCATGACGAGCTTGAGAGGGGTCCAAAACCCGCTAGGCTCCCTCCAACGATAAGGGGGAAGCGAATGACCGAAGCGGTCGCGGGCGACGGCGTCGTCACGAAGAGGAAGAACCGACTGGTGATCGGTGCGGCCTCGGCCGGCACGGTCTTCGAGTGGTACGACTTCTACCTCTACGGCTCGCTGGCCGGCTTCATCACCCAGCACTTCTTCTCGGGCGTCAACGAGACCACCGGCTACATCTTCGCCCTGCTGGCCTTTGCTGCAGGGTTCGCGGTGCGCCCGTTCGGGGCGATCGTGTTCGGCCGCCTGGGCGACCTCTGGGGCCGCAAGAACACCTTCCTGGTGACCATGCTGCTGATGGGGCTGTCGACCTTCGCCGTCGGCCTGCTGCCCGGCTATGACCAGATCGGGCTCGCCGCCCCGGCGCTGCTGATCGTCATGCGGCTGATCCAGGGCCTGGCGCTCGGCGGCGAGTACGGCGGGGCCGCGACCTACGTCGCCGAGCACGCTCCGCCCGGCAAGCGCGGGCTCTACACCAGCTGGATCCAGACCACCGCGACGCTCGGCCTGTTCCTCAGCCTGATCGTCATCCTGGCGGTGCGCTCGCTGACCGGCGAGGAGGTGTTCAAGGCCTGGGCCTGGCGCATCCCGTTCCTGGTCTCGGCCATCCTGCTGGCGGTGTCGCTGTGGATCCGGCTGAAGCTGAACGAGAGCCCGGTGTTCCAGAAGATGGTCGACGAGGGCAAGACCTCGAAGAAGCCGCTGGCCGAGTCGTTCGGCCAGTGGTCGAACCTCAAGGTCGTGCTGCTGGCCCTGGTCGGGCTCACCGCCGGCCAGGCGGTGGTCTGGTACACCGGCCAGTTCTACGCCCTGTTCTTCCTGGAGAAGACGCTGAAGGTCGACGGGCCGCTGACCAACACCCTGGTCGCCTTCGCCCTGATCCTCGGCACCCCGTTCTTCGTGGTGTTCGGCTGGCTGTCGGACAAGATCGGCCGCAAGCCGATCATCCTGACCGGTTGCCTGCTGGCGGCCCTGACCTACTTCCCGATCTTCAAGGCCCTGACCGAGGCGGCCAATCCGGCCCTGGCCCACGCCAGCGCCCGCGCGCCGGTGGTGGTGATCGCCGACCCGGCGACCTGCCACGTCCAGTTTGACCCGGTCGGCAAGCAGGTGTTCACCAGCGGCTGCGACGTCGCCCGCGCGGCCCTGGCCAACGCCGGGGTCTCCTACGAGGCCGTCGATTCGACCGCCAAGTCCGAAGGGGCCTTCGTGATGGTCGGCGAGCGCGGGCTTGCCGGCCTCGACGCCACGGGCATGAGCACCGGGCAGTTCAAGGCCGCCCGCGACGTGTGGGTCAAGGACCTCAACGCCATCCTGCACGAGGCCGGCTATCCGCCCAAGGCCGACCCGGAGCAGGTGAACAAGCCGATGGTCGTGGGCCTGCTGTTCCTGCTGATGCTGTACGTGACCATGGTCTACGGCCCGGTCGCCGCGGCCCTGGTCGAGATGTTCCCGGCCCGTATCCGCTACACCTCGATGAGCCTGCCCTACCACATCGGCAACGGCTGGTTCGGCGGCTTCCTGCCGACCACCGCCTTCGCCATGGTGGCGGCGACGGGCAACATCTATTTCGGGCTCTGGTATCCGATCGTCATCGCCGCGGCGACGGCGGTGGTCGGCTTCCTGTTCGTGCGCGAGATGCGCGGGGCCAATGTCGACGACTAGGGCGGGATCTAACCCTTGCGTCCGCCGCGCGGCTGGTTGACGTCGTAGGGCTCGTCATAGCCGTGGCGGGCTGAATAGAAGGCCAGCCACATCAGTCCGCCGGTCAGGCCGCCCACCGCGACCAGGCCGGCGACGACGAACACCAGCACTTGGCCCAGGCCCTCCCAGCCGTAGCCGAGGCGCGAACTGGCGTAGAGCGTCCAGCCGCCCAGCGCGGCGATCGCCGCCAGGGCGGCCAGCAGGGCGATCAGGGTCCAGAGCCGACGCATTTCCCAGCAATCGCCGACGCGGCGCAAGGTTCCGCCGGACATGCAAAAGCCGCCGCCTCGGGTGAGGCGGCGGCTCTGCGGATCGTCTATGCCGGTCGGCCTATTCGGCCGCCTGGCGGGCGACGCCGATCTTCGGGGCCAGTTCGCCCGAGGCGTAGCGCTTGGCCATCTCCGACAGCGGGATCGCCTTGATCGAGCTGGCGTGGCCGGCGGTGCCGAACTCCTCGAAGCGCTGGACGCAGACCTTGCGCATGGCTTCCTTGGCCGGCTTCAGGTAGCTGCGCGGGTCGAACTCGCCCGGCTTCTCGGCGAAGAGTTTGCGGATCGCGCCGGTGATGGCCATCCGGTTGTCGGTGTCGATGTTGATCTTGCGCACGCCGTGCTTGATGCCGCGCTGGATCTCTTCGACCGGCACGCCCCAGGTCTGGGGCATCTCGCCGCCGTACTGGTTGATGATGTCCTGCAGGTCCTGCGGCACCGACGAGGAGCCGTGCATCACCAGGTGGGTGTTGGGCAGGCGGCGGTGGATCTCTTCGATCACGTTCATCGCCAGGACGTCGCCGTCCGGCTTGCGGGTGAACTTGTAGGCGCCGTGGCTGGTGCCCATGGCGATGGCCAGGGCGTCGACCTCGGTGGCCTTCACGAACTCGACCGCCTGGTCGGGGTCGGTCAGCAGCTGGTCGTGGCCCAGCTTGCCCTCGAAGCCGTGGCCGTCTTCCTTTTCGCCCATGCCGGTTTCCAGGCTGCCCAGCACGCCGAGCTCGCCCTCGACCGAGGCGCCGACCCAGTGGGCCATGTTCACGACGTTGCGGGTGACCTCGACGTTGTAGTCGTAGTCGGCCGGGGTCTTGCCGTCGGCCTTCAGCGAGCCGTCCATCATCACCGAGGTGAAGCCGTACTGGATCGCGGTGGCGCAGGTGGCTTCGTTGTTGCCGTGGTCCTGGTGCATGCAGATCGGAATGTGCGGATACATTTCCGCCATCGCGTCGATCAGGTGCTTCAGCACGATGTCGTTGGCGTAGGAACGGGCCCCGCGCGAGGCCTGCATGATCACCGGCGAGTCGGTGGCCTGCGCGGCCTCCATGATCGCCAGCGCCTGTTCCATGTTGTTGATGTTGAACGCCGGAACCCCGTAGCCGTGCTCGGCCGCGTGATCCAGAAGCTGTCTCAAAGTAACCCGGGCCATGCCCTGCCCTCCGTAGTTCTAAAGTTTAATTGGTCAGGGCCGCCACTCCGGGCAGCTCCTTGCCTTCCATCCATTCAAGAAACGCGCCGCCCGCCGTTGAAACGAACGTGAAATCGTCGGCGCGGCCCGCCGCGTTGAGAGCGGCGACTGTATCACCGCCGCCGGCCACGGCCACCAGCTTGCCGGCCTTGGCCAAATCGGCCGCATGCTTGGCCGCCGCCATGGTGGCGACGTCGAACGGCGGCACCTCGAACACGCCCAGCGGGCCGTTCCAGATCAGGGTGGCCGAGACGTCCATCGCCGCGATCAGTTTGGCCAGGGTCTTGGGGCCGGCGTCGAGGATGCGGTCGCCGCCCTGGATGTCGGTCAGTTCGCGCACGTTCGAGGCGACGCCCGGCTTCACCTCTTCGGCGGTCACCACGTCGATCGGCAGCAGCAGCTCGCAGCCGGCCTTCTTGGCGCTGTCCATGATCTCGCGGGCGGTGTCGGCCAGGTCGTGTTCGCAGAGCGAGGCGCCGACGTCGATCCCTTGCGCGGCCAGGAAGGTGTTGGCCATGCCGCCGCCGATCGACAGGCGGTCCAGCTTGGTCACCAGGTTGTTCAGGAGGTCGAGCTTGGTCGAGACCTTCGAGCCGCCGACGATGCCCAGCACCGGGCGCTTGGGCGCGCCGAGCGCGGCCTCCAGGGCGTCCAGCTCGCGGCGCATCTGCTCGCCCGCATAGGCCGGCAGCAGCCGCGCGACGCCCTCGGTCGAGGCGTGGGCGCGGTGCGCGGCCGAGAAGGCGTCGTTGACATAGAGGTCGCCGTTGGCGGCCAGCGCCCCCGCGAACTCCGGATTGTTCTTTTCCTCGCCCGGGTGGAAGCGGACGTTTTCCAGCAGCAGGACGTCGCCGTTCTTCAAGCCGTCGACCGCGGCCTTGGCGGCCTCGCCGACGCAGTCGGTCGCGAACGCCACTGGGGCGCCCAGCAGGTCGGCCAGCGGCTGGGCCAGCGGCTTCAGGCTCATTTCGGGAACGACCTTGCCCTTGGGCCGGTCAAAATGGGCCAGCAGGATCACCTTGGCGCCGCCGGCGCGCAGCTTGGCGATGGTCGGCAGGATGGCCCGCAGGCGGGTGTCGTCGGTGACCTTGCCCTCGGCCATGGGGACGTTGATGTCCACGCGGACCAGGGCGCGCTGGCCGGCCAGGTCGGCGTCGTCGAGAGTCTTGAAGGCCATCAAATATCTCCGTGCGCCCCGGCGCAGGCCGGGGTGCTGACAGGGTCAGAAATGCGGAACGGGGGGCGGCCGGCCGGGCCGGGCCCCCCCCCAACCGTCGTATATAAACATACCCCCCCCCCATGGGGGGTGGGTGGAAAACAATCCGGGGGGGAGTATTCACCAAATACAGCGGCACCGCGGGCTCCCACAACGCCACC
>NZ_JAPMTQ010000019.1:43414-62613 GCF_026411515.1 Phenylobacterium sp. 58.2.17
CCGCGGGTTTCGTCGTCGTGGGGGGCTAGCCGCCCACCGCCCGCCCCCCCGCGCGGGCGCCCCGCCCCCCGTCGCTAAGGGTCTTAGATCAGCTTCGCGAGCGCGATGGCGGTGTCGCTCATGCGGGTCGAGAAGCCCCACTCGTTGTCGTACCACGACAGCACGCGGCCGAGGGTGCCGTCGATGACCTGGGTCTGGGCCAGGGCCGCGGTCGACGAGGCGGCTTCATGGTTGAAGTCGATCGACACCAGCGGCTCGTTGGTCACGGCCAGCACGCCCTTCAGCGGGCCGTTGGCGGCGGCGGTCAGCGCCTCGTTGATCTCTTCCTTGGTGATCTTGCGGCCGGCGACCCAGGTCAGGTCCACGACCGAGACGTTCGGGGTCGGGACGCGGATCGACGAGCCGTCCAGCTTGCCCTGCAGTTCCGGGATCACCAGGCCCAGGGCCTTGGCGGCGCCGGTCGAGGTCGGGATCATGGACATCGCCGCGGCGCGGGCGCGGTAGAGGTCCTTGTGCATGGTGTCCAGCGTCGGCTGGTCGCCGGTGTAGGAGTGGATGGTGGTCATGTAGCCGCGCTCGATGCCGGCCAGCTCGTGCAGGACCTTGGCGACCGGCGCCAGGCAGTTGGTGGTGCACGAGGCGTTCGAGATGACCAGGTCGTCCTTGGTCAGGGTGTCGTGGTTGACGCCGTAGACGATGGTCTTGTCGGCGTTGTCGCACGGGGCCGAGACGATGACGCGCTTGGCGCCGGCTTCCAGGTGGGCCGAGGCCTTTTCCTTGGAGGTGAACAGGCCGGTGCACTCGAGCGCGATGTCGACGCCCAGGTCCTTGTGCGGCAGGTCCTTCGGATCGCGGATCGCGGTGACCTTGATCGGGCCGAAGCCGACGTCGATGGTGTCGCCGTCGACCTTCACTTGGCCGGGGAAGCGGCCATGCACGCTGTCGTAGCGCAGCAGGTGGGCGTTGGTCTCGACCGGGCCCAGGTCGTTGATCGCGACGACCTCGATGTCCTTGCGTCCATGCTCGACGATCGAGCGCAGGACCAGCCTGCCGATACGGCCGAACCCATTGATGGCGACGCGAACGGTCATCGAAAACTCCTGAGCCAATTGATTTGGGGCGGTTTCTTGAGGTCGGGGGGGCGGGAGTCAAGCCCGGCGCGGTCAAGTCGCGCTACAATGCGTTGCCGTTATCGTTGTCAATCGTCTGCCGGGGAACACGAACGTCGGTCGCGCGCTATGGCCAAGCCGAACAGCAGAGGGAATTCCGGAGTGGCGAATCTTCAGTATCTGGCCGCCGCGGCGGTGATGGCCGGTCTTGGCCTGGCGGCCTGCAGCAAGCCGGCGGAACAGGCCCAGGCGCCGGCCAAGGCGGCGCCGGCCGCGCCGGTGATCACCTATGCCTGCGACGACGGGCGGACCGTGCGCGCCAGCTATCCCGACACCGACACCGCGGTGGTCGAGATCGACGGCAAGCGCCGCACCCTGAAGATCGCCATCTCGGCCAGCGGCGCGCGCTATACCGGCGACGGCTATCAGTGGTGGACCAAGGGCATGACCCAGGGCCAGCTCAGCCCGCTGGCCGCCGGCGAGGACATCGCCAGCGCGCCGGGCGTGAACTGCAAGGCGCCCGAACCGGCCGCCGCTCCCGTCGCGCCGCCGCCGCCGGGCAGCCCCGGCGGCTTGCCCGACGACCGCACTCCGATCTCGGAGGCGCCGTTCACGCCCGACAGCGCCCAGGGCGCGGCCAATGTCGTGCAGACCTACTACGCCCTGCTCGGCGCCAAGAAGTACGCCGAGGCCTGGAACCTCTGGAGCGACGGCGGCAAGGCCAGCGGCCAGACCGCCCAGGCGTTCGCCGCCAGCTTCGACAAGTACGCGAGCTACAACGCCGAGATCGGCGCGCCCGGCGACATCGAGGGCGCGGCCGGCTCGCTCTATGTCGAGGTGCCGGTGGTGATCTACGGTCAGCTGAAGACCGGCGAGGCGGTCCACATGAAGGGCGACGTGCGCCTGCGCCGGGTCAACAGCGTGCCCGGCTCCAGCGACGAACAGCGCCGCTGGCATATCGCCGAGACGGCGCTGAAGCCCTCGCCGGGCGGTTGATCAGCCCTTGACCGGCTTCACGCGGCGGGCGGCCTCGCGCGCCCGCTCGCGGGCCTCGTCAACGTCGGCGCCGCGGGCCAGGGCGACGCCCATGCGGCGGCGCTCGAAGCTTTCGGGCTTGCCGAACAGGCGCAGGTCCGCGCCGGGGACGCGCAGGGCCTCGGCGACGCCTTCGAAGGCGATGCCCTGGGCCTCCATGCCGCCATAGATCACCGCGCTGGCGCCCGGCTCGCGCTGGGCGACGTCGGTCGGCAGGCCAAGGATGGCGCGGGCGTGCAAGGCGAACTCGCTGAGGTACTGGGTGGCGAGCGTGACCAGGCCGGTGTCGTGCGGCCGCGGGCTGACCTCGGAGAACCAGACCTCGTCGCCGCGCACGAACAGCTCGACCCCGAAGATGCCCAGGCCGCCCAGCTCGCCGGTGACCTTGGCGGCGATGTCCTGGGCGCTGGCCAGCGCGGCCGGGCTCATCGCCTGCGGCTGCCAGCTCTCGACATAGTCGCCCTTGACCTGGCGGTGGCCGATCGGGGCGCAGAAGCTGGTCGCGATCTGCCCGTCGGCGCTCTTGGAGCGCACGGTCAGCAGGGTGATTTCGAAGTCGAACTCGATCTTGCCCTCGACGATGACGCGGGGCTGCTCGACGCGGCCGCCCTCCAGGGCGTAGCGCCAGGCCGCCGCGATGCCTTCGGGGCCCTCGACATAGGACTGCCCCTTGCCCGACGACGACATCACCGGCTTCACGAAGCAGGGGAAGCCGGCGACCTTCGCCGCGCCCTCCGCCAGCTCGGCCTCCGACGAGGCGAAGGCGTAGGGCGAGGTGGCCAGGGACAGGGTCTCGGCGGCCAGCCGGCGGATGCCCTCGCGGTTCATGGTCAGCTGGGCGGCGCGGGCGGTCGGGATGACGGTCGCCACGCCCTCGGCCTCAAGCTTGACCAGCTCGTCGGTGGCGATGGCCTCGATCTCGGGCACGATCAGGTGCGGGCATTCGGCCAGCACCAGGGCGCGCAGGGCCACGGCGTCGGTCATGGCGATGACGTGGCTGCGGTGGGCCACCTGCATGGCCGGGGCGCCGGCGTAGCGGTCGACGGCGATGACCTCGCAGCCGAGCCGCTGCAGCTCGATGGCGACTTCCTTGCCGAGCTCGCCCGAGCCCAGCAGCATGACCCTGACGGCCGACGGCGAGAGCGGGGTTCCGAGACGCATGCGGGCCATCCTGGCAGGTAGTTGGAGGTCGGCCGCGAAAACCTGCCGATAGGCTTCCGCGGCTGACGATAGAGGGGCCGGCTCGGCTTAGCCGAGCTTGGCCTTCGCGGCGTCGGCGACCGCCTCGGCGGTGATGCCGAATTCCTTGTACAGCCGGTCGGCCGGCGCGCTCGCGCCCCAGCCGTGCATGCCGACGAAGGCGCCGTTTTCGCCGATGAACCGCTCCCAGCCGAAGCCGGCCGCGGCCTCGACGGCGACGCGCACCGGCGCCTTGCCGATGGTCGCCTGCCGATAGGCTTCCGGTTGGGCCTCGAACAGCTCCCAGCAAGGGGTGGAGACGACGCGGGTCGGGACGCCCTCGGCTTCCAGCAGTTCGCGGGCGGCCACGGCGATCGAGACCTCGGTGCCCGAGGCGAAGATCGTCACCTGGGCTTCGGCGCTGGCGGCCTTCAGCTCGTAGGCGCCCTTGGCCGAAAGGTTTTCCGGGGCGCTGTCGCGCACCGCCGGGACCTTCTGGCGCGACAGGGCCATGAACGCGGGGGTCTTCTTCGACTGCAGCGCGACCTTCCAGCACTCGGCGGTCTCCACCGCGTCGGCCGGGCGGAAGACGTTGAGATTGGGCATGGCGCGCATGCTGGCCAGGTGCTCGATCGGCTGGTGGGTGGGCCCATCCTCGCCGACGCCGATGGAGTCGTGGGTCATCACGTGGACCACCCGCACGCCCATCAGCGCGCCCAGGCGGATCGCCGGGCGGCTGTAGTCCGAGAACACCATGAACGCCCCGCCGTAGGGGATGACGCCGCCGTGCAGGGCCATGCCGTTCATCGCCGCGGCCATGCCGAACTCGCGCACGCCGTAGTTCACGTAGCGGCCGGCATAGTCCGGGGTGTCGAAGATCGCGGTGTTCTTGACGAAGGTGTTGTTCGAGCCGGTCAGGTCGGCCGAACCGCCGACCATTTCCGGGATCGCCGGGAAGAGCGCGTCCAGCGCAGAGCCCGAATGCTGGCGAGTGGCGGCGGCCGGCTTGGCGCTCGCGGCTTCGGCGATGTGGGCGTCCAGGCGCTCGAAGGCGTCCGCCGGCAGCTCGCCCTTGATGGCGCGGGTGAATTCGGCGGCGTGGTTCGACGCGGCCAGGCGCTTTTCCCAGCCCTTGCGGTCCTTGGCGCCGCGGCGACCGGCCGAACGCCAGGGCTTCACGACCTCGTCCGGAATCGCGAACGCCTCGGCCGACCAGCCCATCTTGGCGCGGGTGGCGGCGATCTCGGTCGCGCCCAGGGCCGCGCCGTGGGTCTTGTGGTGACCTTCCATGGTCGCAGCGCCTTTGCCGATCTTGGTCTTGCAGGCGATCAGCGAGGGACGGTTCTGCTTGGTGGCCCAGGCCAGCGCCCGGCGGATCTGGCCGTAGTCGTGGCCGTCGATCGCCTTCACCGCCCAGCCTGCGGCCTTGAAGCGGGCGACCTGGTCGCCGGTCTCGGCCAGCGACACCGCGCCGTCGATAGTCACGTCGTTGTCGTCCCAGAGGACGGTCAGCTTGTTCAGCTTGAGGCGGCCGGCCAGGCTGATCGCTTCGTGGCTGACGCCCTCCATCAGGCAGCCGTCGCCGCAGATCACCCAGGTGCGGTGGTCGACCAGGTCGGCGCCGAAGCGGGCGGCCAGGTGGCGCTCGGCCATCGCCATGCCGACGCTGGTGGCCAGGCCTTGGCCCAGCGGGCCGGTGGTGGTCTCGACGCCCGGCGTGTGGCCGTATTCAGGGTGGCCGGCGGTGTTGGAGCCCCACTGGCGGAAGTTCTTGATCTGCTCCAGCGTCATCGCCTTGAAGCCGGTGAGGTGCAGCAGCGAGTAGAGCAGCATCGAACCGTGGCCGGCCGACAGCACGAAGCGGTCGCGGTCAGCCCAGTCCGGGGCGCTGGCGTCGAACTTGAGGAACTTGGTCCACAGCACCGTGGCCACGTCGGCCATGCCCATCGGCATCCCGGGGTGTCCCGAGGCCGCCTGCTCGACGGCGTCCATCGAGAGCACGCGAATGGCGTCGGCCATGGTTTGCAGCGGTGCGGGCATTATCTGTTCCGGTGAGTCTGGCGGGAAGAGTGCGGGAATTTGCGCGCGGCCCTCGCACGCGAGGCTTGCAGGGTCAAGGAAACGTCACGCCACAGTCCGGCTTTCGGCGCAAGGCCGACGCAGTCTATAGATCAACGGACACAGTTTCGGAGCGCGGGAATATGCGGGAGCCGGCGGGCGAAAGCCCTCTCGAGCAGGCCGTGAAACGGCTGGACCGGGCGATCTCTCAACTTGAGCAACGCCTTGCAGGCGGGGCCGGGCAGGGGGACGGGGACCTGTTCGACCAAGGCGGCGGCCGGCTGGCGGCCGAGCTTGAAAAGGCCAAGGTTCGCGAGCGCGAGCTGGAGGAAGCCGGCGCCGAAGCCTCTGCGGCCCTGGGTCGCGCCATCGCCGAGATCAAGGCGGCGCTGGCCGGCGAGCCTGCGCAAGAGACCGAGGAGGCGTAGAGGCCATGGCTCAGGTCAACATCACCGTCAACGGCCGCCCCTACGCGGTCGGCTGCGAGGACGGCCAGGAACACCACCTGCTGGAGCTGGCCCGGCTGTTCGACCGCCAAGTGCGCCAGGTGTCTGAGGACATGGGCCAGCTGGGCGAGACGCGGCTGTTTCTGATGGGCGCCCTGCTGCTGGCCGACGAACTGTCCGACCTGCGCGGCCGCCTCTCGGTGGTGCAGGCCGAACTCGCCCGCTTCCAGTCCGACCAGGCTCGGGTCGAGACCCGGGCCGTCGGGGCCCTCGAAAGCGCCGCCAAGCGCATCGAGAAGCTGGCGCAGGGGTGATCATTTCCCTCCGCCTTATGGGAAGGGGCAGGCGACGTAGCCGCTAGGTTGGGATGCTGGGTTAGCGGTTCCGCACCGGTCTCGCCGGTGTGCGGCGATCCACCCTCTCCACGAGGGGGAGCGAAAGAAGAGGGGCCGCCCCCGCTTGTTCCCGACGCCCTGCGGCCCTACCTTGGTCAGCGGCGGGTCATGCTGTGGCTCTCGTCGAAGGCAATCTATCCCAGAGACCTTAATTTCTTCGAAGGGATCTGTCCCTGCCTGGTCCCGTGGGGCCAGGCACTACGGAGCCCACCTGGTTAGCCAGGTCCGAGGGGATAAAACCGACCTTCACGGCTCTCGCGGCGCCGCCACCCTTCGCGCTAAGCTCGCACGGTGAACCTTCCTCCTGACAAGACGAAACTCCGCAGCGTGCTGCGCAAGCGCCGGCGGGCGCTGGACGCGGCGCGTCCCGACGCGGCTCAGGCCGCCGCCGCGGCCTTGCCGCTCGACGCGCTGCCGGCCTTCGAATGGTTCGCCAGCTACCATGCGGTGGGCTCCGAACTCGACCCGGCCCCGCTGGCCGCGCGGCTGGTCAAGGCCGGCGGCCGCCTGGCCCTGCCGGTGACGCTGGCGGCCGACGCGCCGCTGATCTTCCGGGCCTGGCGGGCGGGCGATGAGCCGCAGATCGACGTCTTCGGCGTGCCGACGCCGCCGCCCGAGGCGCCGCAGGTGACGCCGACCCTGGTGATCTGCCCGCTGCTGGCCTTCGACAAGGCCGGCGGTCGTCTGGGCCAGGGCGGCGGGCACTACGACCGCACCCTGGCGGCGCTGCGGGCGCGTGGTCCGGTGTTCGTGCTGGGCCTGGCCTATGCCGGCCAGGAGGTCGAGGCCCTGGTCATGGAGCCGCACGACCAAAGGCTGGACGCCATCCTCACGGAAAACGGGTATACGGAGGTCCGAAAGGACTAATTCCGCATGCGCTTTGCTTTCTTCGGGGACGTGGTCGGCCGGGCCGGTCGCGAGGGCCTCGCCGATCACCTGCCGCACCTGCGCCGCGCGCTGGGGCTCGAGTTCGTGATCATCAACGCCGAGAACGCGGCGGCCGGCTTCGGGATCACCGAGAGCACGGCGCGCGAACTGTTCGACGCCGGCGCCGACTGCCTGACCCTGGGCAACCACTCCTGGGACCAGAAGGAGGCGCTGACCTACATCGTGCGCGAGCCGCGGCTGATCCGGCCGCTGAACTATCCGGTGCTGGCCGACGCCCCGGGCCGCGGCGCCAACCTGTTCGAGACGCGGGAGGGCAAGCGGATCGTGGTGATCAACCTGCTCGGGCGGGTGCACATGGATTCGCTCGACGACCCGTTCGCAGCCGTCGACCGCGAGCTGGACAAGGCCCCGCTGGGCATGGTCGCCGACGCCGTGGTGGTCGACATGCACGCCGAGGCGACCAGCGAGAAGATGGCCATGGGCCACTTCTGCGACGGCCGCGCGAGCCTGGTGGTCGGCACCCACACCCACGTGCCGACCGCCGACTGCCAGATCCTGCCGGGCGGCACCGCCTACCAGACCGACGCCGGCGCCTGCGCCGACTATGACAGCGTCATCGGCAACCAGAAGGAAGAGCCGCTGCGCCGGTTCACCACCCGCATCTCCGGCGGCCGCTACAAGCCGGCCGAGGGGCCGGCGACGGTCTGCGGCGTGTTCGTCGAGACCGATGACTCCACCGGCCTGGCGCGTCGGGTCGAGCCGATCCGCATCGGCGGCCGGCTCAGCCAGCAGGTCCCGCAGGCGGACCTGGCGAGCGCCTAGCGCGCCAGACGCGGGCGTAGGGCGTCGAGCGTCAGCTTGCCGTCCTGGTCGGTGTCGAGGATCTCGAAACGGCGACGGGCGGCCTTGGCCCATTCCTCGCTGCTGACCCGCTGGTTGAGGTCGGCGTCGGCGCCGCGCACCGGCTGGGCCTCGTTGATCAGCGAGAAGCGGGCCGCCCCGACCCGCGGCTCGCGCTTGTCGGTCCGGCGCACGAGCGGACGCTTGCCGGGCGGGCCGCCGGGACCGAGGTCCATGCGGGTGATCTCGGGCGCGATCTTGGTCTCGTAGGCGCTGTTCTCCGGGCCGTCGACCTGGCCGTCCCCGTCGGCGTCCAGCACCTTGAAGAAGCGCATGGCGTCGTCGCGGAACTCGGCCAGGGTCAGCGCCCCGTTCTTGTCGGCGTCGGCCCCGGCGAACCAATCGGCCAGGCCGTCCTGCCCGCGGAACGGCTCGCCCGAGGGGCTGAGGAACAGGCGTGCCTGATCGCCGGGGGGCGGCCCTGGCTGGGCGAGGGCGGGCGTGGCGGCGAGCAGCGCGGCGGCGATGGCGATACGAAGCATGAGAAACCCTTGCGCGCCCGTCCCGGCGCTCAATGGTCTAGCTGGACCGGCCATGCGGCCAAAGCGGGGCGCGCTTGTAACCGGCCTGAAACTCAGCCGGTCTTGCGGTCGCGCGCGGCGACGCTGATCCCGCCGGTTCCCCAGTTCTCGTGCGGCACCTCGTCGATCACCACGAAGGTCGAGGCCGGGTTCTTGTTCAGCACCTTGACCAGCAGGTCGGTCGTCCCGGCGATCAATTCGGCCTTCTGTTCTTCGGTGGCGCCGGCGGTGATGCGGATGTTGACGTAGGGCATGGGAGCTCCTGGCGGGTTGCCGGGCAGACTTAGGCCCGGCCGGTGCGATTGCAAAGGCGCGCCCGCGGCCCCATCGTCGGTTGCGTAACGCCACGGAGCCTCCCGATGACCCGCTTTCTCGCCCGCGTGATCTTCGCCGCGCTGGGCCTCGCCCTCGCCGCCTATCTGCTCAGGGGGGTGGGTTACGACGGCTTCGTCGACCTGCTGCTGGCCGCGCTGCTGTTGGGGGTGCTGAACGCCGTGGTGCGACCGATCCTGTTCGTGCTGACCCTGCCGCTGACCATCGTCACCCTGGGGCTGTTCCTGCTGGTGCTGAACGCGGCGATGATCGGGCTGGTGGCCTGGATGCTGCCCGGCTTCTGGGTGCACGGCTTCTGGTCCGGCGTCGCCGCGGCGATCATCACCGGCCTGGCCAGCTGGGCCGGCGGCGTGGTGATCGGGGACGCCAAGCGGTGATAGAGGTTCCCATCCCTCGGATGGGGCGCCGTAAAGAAAAAGGGCGGAGCCTTGCGGCTCCGCCCTTCGTCATTTCGAAGCTGAGCTTGGACTTAGAAGTCCATGCCGCCCATGCCGCCCATGTCCGGCATGCCGCCGGCAGGAGCGTTCTTCTTCGGGGCTTCGACGATCGCCGCTTCCGTGGTGATCAGCAGGCCCGACACCGAGGCGGCGTCCTGCAGAGCGGTGCGGACGACCTTGGCCGGGTCGATGACGCCGTCGGCGACCAGGTCGACGTACTGCTCGGTCTGGGCGTTGAAGCCGAAGGTCGGCGAGTTGTTCTCGAGGATCTTGCCCACGACGATCGAGCCTTCGACCCCGGCGTTTTCCGAGATCTGACGGATCGGCGCCTGCAGGGCGCGACGCACGATGGCGACGCCGGCGTCCTGGTCGGCGTTGTCGCCCTTCAGGCCGTCGAGGACCTTGGAGGCCTTCAGCAGCGCCACGCCGCCACCGGGCACGATGCCTTCTTCCACGGCCGCGCGGGTCGCGTTGAGGGCGTCGTCGACGCGGTCCTTCTTTTCCTTCACTTCGACTTCAGTGGCGCCGCCGACGCGGATGACCGCAACGCCGCCGGCCAGCTTGGCCAGACGCTCTTGCAGCTTTTCCTTGTCGTAGTCCGAGGTGGTTTCCTCGATCTGACGCTTGATCTGGCCGATGCGGCCTTCGATCGCGTCCTTGGCGCCGACGCCGTCCACGATGGTGGTGTCGTCCTTGGTGATCTGGACCTTCTTGGCGCGGCCGAGCATGTCGAGGGTGACGTTCTCGAGCTTGATGCCCAGGTCTTCGCTGATCAGCTCGCCGCCGGTCAGGATGGCGATGTCTTCCAGCATGGCCTTGCGGCGATCGCCGAAGCCCGGAGCCTTGACGGCCGCGACCTTCAGGCCGCCGCGCAGCTTGTTGACCACCAGGGTGGCCAGGGCTTCGCCTTCGACGTCTTCAGCGATGATCAGCAGCGGACGGCCCGACTGCACGACGGCTTCCAGCACCGGCAGCAGCGGCTGCAGCGAGGAGACCTTCTTTTCGAAGAGCAGGATCAGCGGCTCTTCCAGCTCGACTTCCATCTTGTCGGCGTTGGTGATGAAGTACGGCGACAGGTAGCCGCGGTCGAACTGCATCCCCTCGACGACGTCGAGTTCGGTTTCCAGGCTCTTGGCTTCTTCGACGGTGATGACGCCTTCGTTGCCGACCTTGGCCATGGCCTTGGCGATCATTTCACCGACTTCGGTGTCGCCGTTGGCCGAGATGGTGCCGACCTGAGCGATTTCCGAGTTGGTGGTGACCTTCTTGGAGGTCGACTTGATCTCTTCGATGACCTTGAGGACGGCCTTGTCGACGCCGCGCTTCAGGTCCATCGGGTTCATGCCGGCCGCAACCGACTTCAGGCCTTCGACGACGATGGCTTGCGCCAGCACGGTGGCGGTGGTGGTGCCGTCGCCGGCCTTGTCGTTGGTCTTCGAGGCGACTTCGCGGATCAGCTGGGCGCCGAGGTTCTCGAAGCGGTCAGCCAGTTCGATTTCCTTGGCGACCGAGACGCCGTCCTTGGTCGAGCGCGGGGCGCCGAACGACTTTTCGATGACGACGTTGCGGCCCTTGGGGCCCAGGGTCACCTTCACCGCGTTGGCGAGGGTGTTGACGCCGCGCAGCATGCGGTCACGAGCGTCGGAGGAGAAATAGACGTCTTTGGCGGCCATTTTTCTCGTCTTTCAAAAGAAGTGGATGGGGAGGAAGGACGAAGAAGGGGTGGTTACTCGACCACGCCCAGGACGTCGCTTTCCTTCATGATCAGCAGGTCCTTGCCGTCGATCTTGACCTCGGTGCCCGACCACTTGCCGAACAGGATGCGGTCGCCGGCCTTCACGTCGAGCGGCTGAAGCTTACCGTTATCGTCACGGGCGCCAGGGCCGACGGCGACGACTTCGCCTTCCTGCGGCTTTTCCTTGGCGGTGTCGGGGATGATGATCCCGCCCTTGGTCTTTTCTTCTTCCTCGACGCGCTTCACGAGGACGCGGTCTCCCAGAGGACGAAACGCCATATGTATGTCTCCGTTCGGGACGGTTGATATTGCTTTGGTCAACACCCGGACGCGGCCGTTAGCAGCCGCAGCCCCTGAGTGCTAACGCAGGGCGGAGGTAGGGAACGGCCCGGAGGGAGTCAAGCGCGGCGAACGACGGATTTTGATTCCGCTTGGTTACCGGCCCGTGCCGCAGATAGGGTCGAGCCCGAGGGAACACCAGGAGAAGTAACACCACCATGCGCCGCATATTCGCGCTCGCCGGCCTCTGCGCCTTCGCCGCCGCCACCACCGTCCAGGCCGAGACCTGGACCCCCTACGCCAAGACCGCCAACGGGCTCGAGTGGTCCTATGACGCCGACTATTCGTATCGCGACACCCTGACCGGCCGCGTGGTCGTGATGCAGGCGGTCGGCAAGCCGGGCGCCGAACCGCGCATGGGGCCGTCCGGCCCGGGCAAGGCCGACGGGGTCGGTTTCGTCACCGCCGTCGACTGCAGCGGCAAGTCGATGATCAGCCTCGGCGGCTACTCGCCGAAGAAGCCGCTGGAGCTGTCGGCGACCTGGCGCACCGCCACCCCCGGCGCGGCCAAGAGCGCCGAGGACAAGGCGCTGGTCGAGGCGGTCTGCAAGAACACCTCGGGACTGGCCGCGAAATAGTCGGCGAACCGGCGGGGCTGCTGACAGGTTTGCGTCAGTCCCGCCGCTAAGGCTGGCGTTCGACGAATGGAGGACACGCCATGCTCGACCACATCGGATTGACCGTCAGCGACTTCGCCCGGGCGCGGGCCTTCTACGACGCCGCGCTCGCGCCGTTAGGCGTGGCCATGGTGATGGAGGTGACGCCCGAGCAGACCGGCGGCTCCAGCCATTTCGGCTATGGTTCGGACGGCAAACCCTACTTCTGGATCGGCGACGCCGGCGCGACGACCGGCGCCCTGCACGTCGCCTTCACCGCGCCGGACCGCGCCACGGTCGACGCGTTCTACGCCGCCGCCCTGGCCGCCGGCGGGCGCGACAATGGTCCGCCGGGCCTGCGTGAGCACTATCACCCGAGCTATTACGGGGCCTTCGTGCTCGATCCCGACGGACACAACATCGAAGCCGTCTGCCACCAGGGCTGAGCGGCCGCGAGAAAATGTCGGGATTGCGGCTGGCGATACCGACCGGTCGCTCCCATGTCACGATCATGAACCTGCTCCTCAAGCTTGCGCCTGCGCTGGTCATCCTGGGCCTGGCCGCGGCCCTCGTGCTGCTGAGCCTGCCCGCGCCGCTCTACGCCTGAGGCGGCGGCGCGGGGCGCCGGCTTTCTTCAATCCGGGAATTTGATCTCATCCCTTGCGGGGATTTCGGGGCCGCGATCGCGCACGTCCAATGCTGGACGCTGTAAAATTAAAACGCTTGTTTGATTTTGCGGGAATATGGGCCAAGACTACCGCCAACCAAGATCGCAGCAGGAGAGACCCAGATGACCGAGGCCGCAAAGCAGGCCAGCTTCACGCTGAACGTGCAGGACGAACTGAACGACCTGCGCATGTCGGATAAGGCGCTGCCGCTCTACAATCAGGTGAAGCAATTCATCAAGGACGTGGTCCAGCCCATGTCCGAGGAATTCCATCGCCTCGGCGAGGGCAAGACCGACATCTGGAGCTACGCGCCCGGCCAGCTGGAAGTGCTGGAAGCGGCCAAGGACAAGGCCAAGGCCGCCGGCCTCTGGAACTTCTTCCTGCCCGACGCCCACACCGGCGAGGGCCTGTCGAACCTCGACTACGCCTACATCGCCGTCGAGCTCGGCAAGAACCCGATGGCGTCGGAGACGATGAACTGCGCCGCCCCCGACACCGGCAACATGGAAGTTCTGGAGCGCGTCGGCACGCCGGAACAGAAGGAAAAGTGGCTGAAGCCGCTGCTGAACGGCGAGATCCGCTCGGCCTTCGCGATGACCGAGGTCAACGCCGCTTCGTCCGACGCCAAGAACATCAACACCCGCGCCACCCTGGTCGGCGACGAGTACGTGATCAACGGCGAGAAGCACTACATCTCGGGCGCCGGCGACCCGCGTTGCAAGATCATGATCACCATGGTCCAGACCAGCCCGGATGGTCCGCCCCACCTGCGCCAGTCGCAGATCCTGGTGCCGACCGACGCGCCCGGCGTGAAGATCCTCGGCCCGATGAACGTGTTCGGTGATCCGGACGCCCCGCACGGCCACATGCACATCGTGTTCGACAACGTGCGCGTGCCGGCCTCGAACATGCTGCTCGGCGAAGGCCGCGGCTTCGAGATCAGCCAGCTGCGCCTGGGCCCGGGCCGTATCCACCACTGCATGCGCGCCATCGGCCAGGCCGAGAAGGCCCTCGACCTGCTGGTCACCCGCGGCCTGACCCGCGAGGCGTTCGGCAAGCCGATCATCCAGCTGGGCGGCAACATCGAGATCGTCAGCCGCGCCCGCATCGAGATCGAGGCCATGCGCCTGATGGTGCTCAAGGCTGCCAAGGCCATGGACATCCTGCCGCGCGACGAAGCTCGGATCTGGATCCACATGGTCAAGGCCATGGTGCCGGAGCGGGTCTGCACGATCATCGACCAGGCGATCCAGATGCACGGCGCCCTGGGCGTCAGCCAAAAGACCCCGCTGGCCCGGATGTACACCTCGACCCGCACCCTGCGCCTGGCCGACGGCCCGGACGAGGTGCACCACATGGTCGTGGGCCGCAACGAGGTCCGCCAGTACCGCGAGATGCCGCACGATCCGTCGACCGCCGCGGTGTTCCGCAACTAGGCGTCGGCTGACACAGCTGCACAGGATCAGGCCCCGGCGCGTCCGGGGCCTTTTTCTTTGCCCGGTCGCCATCGACCGGCGCGGTCGGCCGGGCCTAGGCTCAGGCCATGAGCTTTCGCATCAGACGGCTGAGCGCCGACGAAACCCTTCGCGCCGCCCCGGCCCTCGGCGCGGTGCTCAAGGACTGCGTGGATGGTGGGGCTTCGGTCTCGTTCATGGCGGGCCTGACCATCGACGAGGCGACTGCGTTCTGGACGCGCGCGGCCGCGGCCCAGGCCGGTGACGGCCGCGCGGTGCTGGCGGCCGAGGACGAAGAGGGCCTGTTCGGCGTCGTGCAGGTGATCGCCGCCGGCACGCCCAACCAGCCGCACCGCGGCGATGTCGCCAAGATGCTCGTCCACCGTCGAGGCCGGCGGCGCGGCGTGGCCCAGGCGCTGCTGGCCGCCGCCGAGGATGCGGGCCGCGACCTCGGCCTGACGCTGCTGGTGCTGGACACGGTCACCGGCGGCGACGCCGAATGGCTCTACGCGCGGCTAGGCTGGGAGCGGGTCGGGGTCATCCCGAACTACGCGCTGACGCCCGACGGCGAACTCTGCAGCACCACATACTTCTACAAGCCCATCTGACAGCCACGCCTGTTCGGTGTAAGCAAGGTTCGCCCACAGCGAACCTCCGTCCGGCGCGACCGCCGGGAGCCGCAGCGAGGCGACCTCTTTCCCGCGCGCGCGTCGCGCAGCTGACCGGTGGAGCCGGGGCGCCTGTGTCCCCCGTCCGAGCCGCTCGCAACCTGGAGGACGACCCATGGGCCTGATCTCGGCTCTGTTCATAATCTGCCTGGCGTTCGTCACGGCCACCCTGTCGGGGGTGTTCGGCATGGCCGGCGGCCTGGTGCTGATGGGCGGGCTGGCGCTGGTGCTGCCGGTCTCCGCCGCATTCGTGACCCACGGCATCCTGCAGCTCGTCGCCAACGGCTGGCGCGCAGTGTTGCACCGCAAGTTCGTCCGCTGGGACATCGTCGGCTGGTACGCCCTGGCCTCGGCCATCGCCGGCGGCATCGTCGCGCTGATCTCGCTCGTGCCGTCCAAGCCGGTGCTCTACCTGCTGATGGGCCTGGTGCCGTTCCTGCTCTGGCTGCCGCAGCGCTGGATCAACCTCGACGCGGCGCGGCCGCCACAGGCCTTCGCGTCGGGCCTGATGGTTACGGGCCTCAACCTCTCGGCCGGGGTGGCCGGGCCGCTGCTCGACATCTTCTTTGTGCGCACCAGCCTCACCCGCCACGCCATCGTCGCCACCAAGGCCGCGACCCAGGTGTTCGCCCATCTGGCCAAGATCCTGGTCTACGGGACGCCGCTGCTCACCAGTCGCGCCCAGGATCTGCCGCCGTGGTGGATGTTCGCGATCGCCATTCCGCTGTCGATGGCGGGCACGGCGGTCGGCGGCTGGATCCTCGACCGCATCACCGATGTGGACTTCAAGCGCTGGACGAAGTGGATCGTGACCGGGATCGGGGTCCTCTATCTGATCCAGGCCGCTCAACTGTTCGTGCGAGGGGCCGGATGAAGATCGAACCCAAGGTGCTGGAAAATCCGTTCGTGCGGCTGGAGCCGATCGGCGAGCAGCACCGCGAGGGACTTCGCGCCGCCTGCAACGCCGACCAGGACGTCTGGACCCGCCTCTATCCCTACTCCTGGGCCGGCGAGCACTTCGATCCGACCTGGGCCAAGCTGCTGGATGACCACGCCAGGGGCGGGACGCAGGGCTATGCGGTGGTGGCGGGCGGCGAGGTGGTCGGCCTGACCACCTTCTATGGCATCGACCCGGCCAATGCGGTGCTGGAGGTCGGCGGCACCTACTACCAGCCGCAAGCGCGCGGCGGGGCGATCAACCCGGCCGCCAAGCGGCTGATGATGGGCCACGCCTTCGCCAGCGGCGCGCGGCGGGTGGTCTATCGCGTCGACGCCAGCAACGCTCGCTCGCGCGCGGCGGTGCTGAAACTGGGCGCGGTGCAGGAAGGGATCCTTCGTCAGGATCGGGAGACCTGGACCGGCCGCATCCGCGACACGGTGATCTTCTCGATCCTCGCCGACGAGTGGCCGGCCATCCGCGAGAAGTTGGACGCGCGGCTGGCGGCGTTCGGGTAGGGACGCTCCTCATCCAGATTCGTCATCGCCGGGCTTGTCCCGGCGACCCATAGCCGCGAACGCTTCAGGATTATCTGCGGAAGCAGAGGCCATGAGTGGCCGGGACAAGCCCGGCCATGACGATCGGAAGACAGGCCTAGGCGCTCGCCGCGGTCTTCTCCGGGGCGGCCGGGAAGAACACCTTGGCGGCGTTCTCGGCGACCTCCTGGGCGGTGTAGGGCCGGCCCGGCGTGAAGCCGTCGGTCTGCAGCATCTTGATCTCGCGCACGCCGCGGGACGAGACGCCCAGCACCTTGCCGGTGTGGTCGGCGGCGAGGTCCGAGGCCATGTAGAGCACGCCGGGGGCGATGTTCTCCGGCAGGGCCATCGGATCGGGCTCCTTGTCGCGGAATCCGGGGAGGTCGGAGGTCATGCGCGTGAAGGCGCCGGGGGCCAGGCCCATGACCCGGATGCCGTACTTGCGCCCCTCGATCGAGAGCACGCGCATGAAGCCGTAGATGCCGGCCTTGGCCGCGCCGTAGTTCGACTGGCCGAAGTTGCCGTAGAGGCCCGAGGTCGAGGAGGTCATGATGATGGTCCCGGGCTTGCCGTTGTCCTTCATCCATTTCCACACCGGCATGGTGCAGCAGTAGGTCCCCTTCAGGTGGACCTTCACGACCAGGTCCCAATCGGCCTCGGTGGTGTTGGCGAAGGTCTTGTCGCGCAGGATGCCGGCGTTGCAGACGAGGATGTCGACCTGGCCGAAATTATCCAGGGCGGTCTTCAGGATGTTTTCGCCGCCTTCGATGGTCGAGACGTCGTCGGTGTTGGCCGCGGCCCGGCCGCCGGCGGCGATGATGTCGTCGACGACCTTCTGCGCTGCGCCCTTGTCCGAACCGGAACCGTCGCGCGGCCCGCCCAGGTCGTTGACCACGACCGCGGCTCCTTCCTTGGCGAACAGCTTGGCGTAGGCCTCGCCCAGGCCGTTGCCCGCGCCGGTGATGATGGCGACCTTGCCGTCCAGCAGACCCATGTCGTTTCTCCCTAATGATCTAAGTTATCCGATCATCTTCGGGGCGGGGTTTTCCGCTGGCAAGCCTTGACCGCTGGAGGCGGCCGGCTCCAATTGGCGCCCTATATGCCAAAAGGGAGTAGCCCCGATGATCCGCATGCTGGCCCAAAAGGCCGTGCTGACCGCCGTCCTGAGCGCCGCCGGCGTCGCCTTCGCCCACGAGCCCGCGCCGCGGGTCGCTCCCTCTCTGGCCGCCCACACCGCCGAGTTCGCGCCGCCCAAGGTCTATGAGCCGGCGCCGGGCATCTTTTCGGCCGTCGGCTATGGGATCGCCAATTCGATCATGGTGGTCGGCAAGACCGGGGTCGTCATCATCGACACCACCGACAGCCTGGACGAGGCCAAGAAGGTCTGGGCCCAGTTCGAGCCGCACGCGGCCGGCAAGCCGATCGTCGGGGTGATCTACACCCACAACCACAACGACCACATCAACGGCGCCCGTGGCTTCCCGGTGGCGGAGGACGCCAAGATCATCGCGCACGACACCCTGCTGCGCGAGGCGGCCAAGTGGAACGGCGTCGCCGCGCCCGCCATCGCCGCGCGGGCGGCGCGGATGTACGGAGTGTTCCTGCCCAAGGGCACGCCGGACGGCTTCGTCAGCGTCGGGATCGGGCCCTATCTCTCGGCCTTCAGCGGGGGCGGGGCGGGGGGCTTCATCCCGCCCAACACCGTGTTTGCGAACAAGCTGGAGATCATGCTGGGCGGCGAGCGGTTCGTGCTCGAACATGCCCCCGGCGAGACCGAGGATCAGATCCTGGTCTGGATGCCCGAGCGCAAGGTGCTGTTCCCCGGCGACAACATCTACAAGGCCTTCCCCAACCTCTACACGATCCGCGGCACCAGCTACCGCGACCCGGTGCAGTGGGCGAACTCGATCGACCGGATGCGGGCGCTGAACGCCGAGGTTCTAGTCCCTTCGCACACCCGGCCGATCGTCGGGGCGCAGGCGATCGCCGCCGAACTGACCAACTACCGCGACGCCATCCGCTTCACCCACGACCAGACGGTCCGCTGGATGAACCAGGGCCTGACCCCGGACGAGATCGTCGAGAAGGTGAAGCTTCCGGCCCATCTCGCGGCCGACCCGTACCTCTACGAGCACTACGGCACGGTCGAGTGGTCGGTGCGCTCGATCTTCGCCGGTTACATGGGCTGGTTCGGCGGCGACCCGGCCGCCCTGTCGTTCGACGCGCCGGACGTGCGCGCCAAGGAAGTTGTCGATCTGGCCGGCGGCGCGCCCCAGGCGCTGGCCGCGGCCCAGAAGGCCTTCGACGAGGGGCGCTGGAAATGGGCGGCCGAACTGGCCGGTCATGTCGGCCGGGCCGACGCGGGGCTCAAGCCGCAGGCCGACGCCCTGCAGGCCAAGGCGTTCCGTCAGCTCGGCTACGACAGCGTCTCGCCCAACGGCCGCAACTACTATCTGGAGCGCGCCGCCGAGCTCGAGAAGAAGGCGCCCGGTTGGACTCAGATCATCAGCGCCCGCCAGAGCGGCTCGCAGGCCGCCGGCCTGCCGGCCGCCGCGGTGGTGGCGACCTTCCCGGTGCGGCTCAACGCCGAGAAAGCGGCGAACGCGCAGGCGGCCATGGGGCTGAAGCTGATCGGCGACGGCGACTGGACCATCCGTGTGCGCCGCGGCGTGGCCGAGACGCCGCAGGGTGTGGCCGGCGACGTCTCGCTAGTGGTCGCCGCGACCAAGGCCGATTGGGTCGGGGCGCTGGCCTCGCCCGGCGCGATGCAGGCGGCGCTGGCCGCCGGCAAGGTCAAGATCGAGAAGGGCGACCCGGCGGCGCTGGCGGCGTTCCTCGAATTGTTCCGGGGATAGGTTCCTCCCCCGTTGGGGGAGGTGGATCGCGGCGAAGCCGCGAGACGGAGGGGGTCTGCTGAGTCAGCAATCCCCCTTGTCTGTTTGAAGGGCGCTAAGTTGGCGGTGTC